>CALDKO010000060.1 GCA_937898165.1 uncultured bacterium
TTCAAATTCTTCGTTTCCAATAAATAGTTGAACTTTTTTTGTTTCTAATTTAAAAGGAAATAATCTTTTCCAAGTTTCTACATCCATTGATGTTGCAATCAAGTCTTTGATATTCCATTCAGGAGCTTCTCGAGCATAATGCTGCATTGCAATCCTTTTTGGTTTATCGGTTACTTCCTTCAATTTCTCAATTACAGGCAATTCACTTTTGAAAAGCTTATCCATAGTGATAACATAATTATCAAAAGATGGTAATTTTGGCTCATGTTCGGGAACTTTTGCTTTGAAAGTAGAATTCTTTTTCAATGTGCCAATAAAAATAAAACGAAAATTTTCTGTTCCCATTTTGTTGCTTTGGTGCTGAAATATTTGAGTATATTGATACGTACCTGATATTATTAGCGCTATTCGTTCACTTTTGAATTTTTTAACTCTATTAGAAACATCTTTTAATGTTTCTCTCATTAACTTATTGAGAAGTTTCTTTTTTTTGTTCTCAATTTTGTTTTCATCTAGTAAAACCTTGTATAGTTGATCTAATGTGGTTTTTTCTTTATTGTTTTCCATTGTGTTATTTTTCTTCACTATACTTTATAAATAACTATTGTCAATGATACTTTTTTTGTTATACATACCATGGTAAAATAACAACAATGTCGCACGAAATCCATTCTACATATGGAATCATCATGAATATTTTTCCAGAAGGCGAGGAATCTGTCATCGCCGAATGTCTGACTGCTGATTTGGGTCGGATTTTTCTGCATATCCAGGGAGCAAAAAAAATACAGAATAAACATCGTTTAGTGGTATTTCCGTTTTCATTTGTATTGATCGACTGTGTGCAAGGGAAGCAGTATTATCGTTGTACCGGAATTGCCGAATGGAAATCTAATTATAAAGATTTGATTAATGTATCTAAAACTCGGAAAATGTTTATCCGACAAGGTTTCAGCATGATTCAGCGTTTGGTCCCGTCTGGAATACCAATTCCGGATGTATTTGCTGCGTTTGAGTCATATGTGTCACAAATGCTGAATAGTGACTTTTCTGATGAACAGGCTCGTATTTTGATGCTTGTGGCGCAACTTCGAATCCTCGGTATTTTAGGGTATTGGAACTCAGATTGGACAGATAATGTGCTTAATAAGGCTGGAAAAACCTTTGAATATGTGACCAATAATCAGCGATCGGTGGAGAAATTGATAGAACGAATCCTCCTGGAAACACAAATGCACAATAGAATCGATGTTTAGCTTAAAATCCTTGACAAATCAGGGTTTTTTGATAGGATGTACTTTGTCTCCTCATCCCCTGAGGCAGATAATATTATTATTATCAGCCCGAAGAAATGATTGAATTATAAACACTCTCACGTTTTTATATTGAATCATCTTCACGCCTTTTATCCATGATAAAAGAGTTGTTCGCTCGAAGCGAACAAGGCTACCTTCGTCTGGTTACTTGTTAGCCGGGTGGAGTGTTTAATTCACAAAAAAACATTCATATGTCACGATCTGTATACAAAGGTCCGTATGTCGATGTAAAATTGATGAAGAAAATCGAAGGTAAAAAACCTCTGGAAACAGGGGTTATTAAAACGTGGGCTCGCGCGTCCATGATTGCTCCTGAAATGATCGGATTCACTTTTGGTGTTCATAACGGCAAAAAACACGTTGACGTTTTAGTTTCCGAGGACATGGTAGGTCACCGATTAGGAGAATTTTCTCCTACAAAGACTTTCCACCGACACGGAGGAAAAATGCAAAAAGAATTAGATCAGAAGAAAAAGCAAGCTGAAATCGCAGCTGCAAAATCAGCTAGTGCTTCATCAGCGGCAAAACCAGCTGCTAAGAAAAAATAATCTATGAAAGCTTATTTAAAAAACTACCGACAATCTCCACGTAAAGTTCGCCTTGTTGCAGACTTGATCCGAGGAAAATCTGTCGCTGATGCAGAAAGTGCATTAACATTCATGACCAAGCGCGCAACAGGAATGTTCCACAAATTATTAGCGAGTGCTGTAGCGAATGCAGAACACAATTTCAAAGTAGGATCAGATGCATTATATGTATCAGCAGTTTCTGTAACAAAAGGTCCCACATTAAAACGTATTCGCCCAGTATCACGAGGTCGAGCTCACCGCATTAATAAACGAACCAGTATCGTTACTATGGTGTTATCACAAGGTAAACCAGTAAAAGTAAAGAAAACACGTTCAATCGCACAAAAATAATCTATGTCTAAAATTGTACATCCATACGCACATCGACTACCACTCATCCGTGGGTGGAAATCACGATGGTTCCGTTCAGGAAAAGATTATCGCACCACATTACGTGCCGATGTCATGATCCGTGAATATTTAGAGAAAAAACTGCGAACCAGTCATCTCTCTGGTATTGAATTTGAACGAAATTCAAAAACACTCAAAATTATTATTGCTACAGCTCGCCCAGGAATGGTTATTGGCCGTTCAGGTGAAGGCGTTGATAATTTGAAAAAAGATATCGTTAAATTTGCAAAGCGTTCAAATTTTGAATTAGCTGAACAAGTTCAAATCGATATTGTTGAAATTAAAAATCCGGATGCTGATGCAGCGATCGTTGCATACACCATTGCTGAACAGCTCGAAAAACGATTACCGTTTCGTCGTGTGATGAAACAGACTATCGAAAAAATTATGGCTGCCCGCGGAGTAAAAGGTGCCAAAATTGTATTATCAGGTCGATTAGGTGGTGCTGATATGGCACGTCGCGAAGAAATTAAATTAGGTGGAATTCCATTGCAGTTCATGCGAGGAGACATCGATTTCGCGACTGATACAGCACGTATGACTTATGGAGGTGTTGGAATCAAAGTGTGGATCTACAAAGGAGACACATTGGTGGTTACCATGCCTGCAAAAAATTAATGACGCAGATCTCTTCTGTTTACAAGTATGTTATTTCCTAAAAAAGTAAAACATCGAAAATGGCAAACTGATCGAAAGGATTTGAGTAAAAAAGTTGCAACTCGGGGAACCAAGTTACAATTCGGATCATTTGGTCTGCGCTCATTATCTGGGTCACGTGTATTTTCAAATCAAATCGAAGCTGCCCGAAAGGTAGTATCTCGAACACTCGGAAAAACAGGACGTTATTGGATTCGTGTTTTCCCTGACCGACCTATCACTGCAAAACCTGCAGAAGTAGGTATGGGTAAAGGAAAAGGTGATCTAAAAGCATACTGTTTCGAGGTTGAACCAGGTCGAATTATCTTTGAAGTTGACGGAGTAAGTGAGGCAGTAGCACGCGAAGCATTACGCAAAGCGAGTACAAAATTGCCTGTAACTACACGTACAATAAGTCGAGACGACATGTAATCTGAATTCCTATTATGCAAACTATCAATCGAAAAACCCTAAAAGGGACTGTCGTTTCTGACAAAATGGATAAAACTGTTGTTGTATCAGTTCAACGTTTCGTGAAGCATCCAAAATACCAGAAGTTCCAAAAATCTTCTAAACGGTATAAGGCTCACGACGAAACTAATACATACAAGGTCGGTGATGTGGTAACTATTCGCGAATGTCGCCCGCTTTCAAAAGATAAAACTTTTGAAGTGGTAACAAACGCCTAACTCTATATGATACAAGTTGGAACTAATGTAACCATCGCCGACAACACTGGAGCAAAAAAAGCTCGCGTATTTAAGATTTTGGGAGGTTCTCATCGTCGCTATGCGTTTGTAGGTGATATTGTTGTTCTGTCAGTAAAAGCTGCAGAACCACGAAAACAAATTAAGAAAAAAGATGTACACCGAGCTGTTGTCGTTCGACAACGTGCGGCAGTACGTCGCAAAGACGGTTCATATATTCGTTTTGATGATAACGCTGTTGTTATCCTCGATAAAAAAACAAAAGAACCGAAAGGAGGTCGTATCTTTGGTCCTATTCCACGAGAACTTGCAGAGCTTGGATATCAAAAAATTGTATCCCTAGCTCCGGAAGTCTTGTAATTTCATTATGATTAAAAAAGGAGACAACGTGATGATCCTTACAGGGTCACACAAGGGTACCAAAGGTACCGTAGCAAAAATACTCAGATCTGAAAACAAAGTAATTGTTGAAGGTGTGAATATAAAGAAAAAAGTTATCAAAGCGCGCGTGCGTGGAGAGAAACACACATTGGTCGAACAAGCATATCCTATCCATATTTCGAATGTTTCATTGATTGATCCTCAATCAGGAAAAGCAACTCGAGTAGGAGCTCGCAAAGAGGGCGCGAAAAAAGTTCGTGTTGCTCGAAAAAGCGGAAAAGATATCGCCTAACCATCGTGTACTAATTATTAGTACGCCATCGACTTATGCAATCAATTAAACAAAAACAAGAAGGAGCCTATGCTGTGTTAAAAGAACAGTTTGGTTATAAAAACATTTTTTCTTCACCTAAAATCCAAAAGGTAATTATATCAGTTGGAACAGGTTCAGGAATGAAAAAAGATCGAAACAAAAATACTTTTGTTTCTGATCGATTGTTAAAAATCACTGGTCAAAAACCATCAGTAAAAGGAGCAAAGCAATCAATCGCAACATTTAAAATCCGTGCTGGAGATCCAGTTGGAGTTGTGGTGACATTGCGAGGAGCTCGCATGTACGAATTTCTTGATAAACTCGTAAACATCGCGCTTCCTCGAACAAAAGACTTTCGTGGAATTACTCGATCATCAGCTAACAGTCTTGGAAACATGACTATGGGTATCAAGGAACATACTATTTTCCCTGAAACAGGTGACGAAGAAATCGTGAACGTGTTCGGTCTTGCAATTACTATTGTAACATCAGCTAAATCACGCCCAGAAGCTCTTGCATTCTTTGAGTATCTTGGATTCCCAATGAAAAAAGAAGAAGAAAAGAAAAAGCCTCGTGTTAAACGAAAGCGATAATCTTACAAAAAACAGCCTTTCCGAGGTTGTTTTTGTTGCTTGTGTTCATATATGTATATTGGTATAATACAGTATTAGCAATTTAATTGATTTTATATGACACCAGAAAATAACATTGGAACAAATAACAATACTGTCGAGGCAGTGAATCCTTTATATGAAAAAGGACAAGAAAGATTAGATAAATTAAAAGAAAACGTAAGTAAGGCAAAAAGTACAATTAGCGGATGGTTTTCAAAAGGAGCATCTTTCTTTTCTAAGAGTATTGATAAAGGACTATTAGTTGCTGCTTCATCTCCGGAAATTGGAAGAGCTGCAACTGACGCGGCTGCAGAAAAAGTAGAACAGTTTTCAACAGCTGTTGAGACAAAAATCGAAAATGCAGTAAACGCGGTTGAAACAAAATACAAAGATGCAGAACAATGGGTAGGTGCTAAAAAACAAGAAGCATTCAATTGGACAAATGATAAAAAAGAACAAGTGGTTCAATTTGGAAAAGATACCGTTGAAATTTCAGCAGCAATCGCAATGGTTGCAGCAGAAACTGCTTCTGAAAAATATGCAGAAGTAAAAGAATCTGTTAAAGCAAAAGCTGTAGAAACAAAAGAAAAAATTCAATCAAAATGGGAACGATTATTGGATTTTGGGAAAGCAGGTATTGCAGCTGCAGAGGCAAAACGACAGGCATATATTGAAAAACGAAATGCAGAGCGGAATGCAAAATTAATTGCAGCATTGATGCAACAATTACAGGCAGCAGAAGGTGGTGTAGCTATGGCTGCACAACAATTGGAAGCTTCTAAAAAAATGGCAGCAGATTTAAAAGCAAAAATCGAATTTGCTCAGGGGTATAATCTTTCAGCTGTTGCAGCATAATATCTATGAATATTACCGAATTACTACAAAAAATTCAGGCCAGTCCGTTGTCAGATGCAACAAAACAATCTGTTGCTGCTATTTTAGCAGGTCACGACACATTGACGATTGAATTGGAAGCTCAGGTACAAAATATTATCCAAGAGGAAATTGAACGTGATTTTGCAGAGTTGGGTGTTGATACTGATACTCCAGAATTACACGCGATTGATGAACAATTAGCAAAAGAGCTCCAATCAGTAGATGATGAACTATCAGAGGATATGGCATATGTTGATGGGGAACTTGCAGAACTTGATAAAATGCGAAAAGAATTGAATTCTCTAGAAGATCAACAGAAAATCAATGATCTGAAGGAACAAATGTTAGAAGAATAAAAGGCTGTCCGAGAGGGCGGTTTTTTATTTGACTTAATTTTTTATATGAATAATATAGTTTTAAATTAAAAACAATGAAAAAGAGTATTATTTTAGTGATTTTTTGTAGTGTTATTCTAGGGTGTGAGCCAGATAAAACACCAAATGAAGAATGTATTGAATGGATTAAAATCCATAAATATCCTTTTTCGATTACCTCATGTGGTTTTTTCAATGATATATCGCTTGATCATTGTGTTACGATTGTAGATGCAGAAGGAAAAACAGCAAATTTTGAACCTGTAACAATTGATATTAATGATATAATTAAGAAAAAACACGAATTAGATATATTACTATATAGTAATATATGATAATTTATTTTTAATAATAACAAAAACTAAGCTGTGAGCTTAGTTTTTTATTTCCCGATATACGTAATTCCCAAATGGTCATAGGCTTTTTCAGTAGCCATACGTCCACGTGGAGTTTTTTCGAGTAATCCTGTTTGGATAAGATAGGGTTCAATAACTTCTTCAATAGTATCATCTTCCTCGCCAGTTGCAGCAGCAAGAGTTTTTACACCAACTGGTCCACCATTAAATTTCTCGATCAGTGTTTTCAATAATAATCGATCAGAAGGTGAGAGTCCAATACTGTCCACACCCATCAGATCGAGTGCCTGATGCACAGTTTCCATGTTGATTACATCAATATTATGAACCTGCGCATAATCGCGGATGCGTTTTAAATATTGATTCGCTGTTCGCGGAGTTTTCCGGCTGCGAATTGCAATATTCATCACAGCGTCTTCATTAATCTGTATTTCAAGTTTTTCAGCAGATCGTTTTATGATTTGCGCCATTTCATTTTCGTCATAGAATTCCAGTTTGTATGTTCCACCTGAAAATCGTGAACGGAGCGGCGCAGAAATTAGTGAGGGACGAGTAGTAGCAGCAATTAAGGTGAATGCAGGAAGTTCTAATTGTAATGTTCGTGCAGATGGACCTTTCCCAATGATGATATCGAGCACACCAGATTCCATAGCAGGGTAGAGGACTTCCTCGATCATTTTATTTAAACGATGGATCTCATCGATGAATACAATATCACCTGGTTGTATGTTGGTAAGGATACTGGCAAGGTCACCAACTTTTTCAATCGCAGGACCCGAGGTAATCTTCATCGCTCGTCCTGTTTCTTTTGCGATCAAATGGGCAAGTGTTGTTTTTCCAAGTCCTGGTGGACCATAAAATAGAATATGTTCAGCTACCTGGTCACGGTTATGTGCAGCAGAAATCAAAATATTAAGATTTTGCTTAATTGATTGCTGACCAATATACTCATCCCAGGTATGTGGGCGTAAATTGGCATCAAGGGATCGATGGATGGTGTCAGATGGCTTCATATTAGGTAGTATAGCATGCATATGAACTCTTTCAAAAACAAGATATTTTAATATAGTTTTTGCAACCATAGGAAAACGTTTTTTTATTAAAAAATGGCTTATTTTATAAAATATCCTTATATAATAAAGGTAAATTGGTATTTTCTATGTGGAAAAACTATGTGGATAACTTGCTGAAAAGTCACCTTTTTAGTGCTTGCGTGATTTACATGAGTACGCTATATTAGAAGTCTTGTTGTATTTTTTATGGGCAAAACCCAAAAAGAGTAGAATAAAAACAAAGGGTTGACATAATTATTTAATTATGCTATACTCTGCTTGTAAAAATGAATAGTGATTCGAATATAGAAATCTCAAAGGGATCGGGATCTCGCGGTCTTCCTGGGGTTTGCGGGTAGGAATATCTGGTGCTTCCACTGGTATGGATGATGTCTGGGTTACTCCTTGCTCCTTTCTTCAATTTTTGCTCCCTTGTGGGCAGAAAAGATGTCTTTGAGATTTCTGTGTTTGAATAAGATTGGCTTGCCAAACGAGCTCAATCACAGAATTGAAAAAACCTTCCTCCTGGAAGGTTTTTTCTTTGGCTCAATTATTTTATTATTCTTTATGATATAATAATTATAATTATGGCAGTATTTAATGATGAAGAACAAAATAAAAAACTTGCCGAGATTCATAAACGTCAGGAAGAAGCGGCAGTAAAAGCTGCGGCCGAAGATTATGGAATTGGCTATGTTGATCTTTCTGGGATTGGAATCAATACAGATGCATTGTTGTTAATTTCTGAAACAATTTCACGCGAATCAAAAATCGCTTGTTTTGGTATGGTTGGTAAAAAATTAAGTGTTGCTGTTCAATCACCAACCGCTGAAAAAACCATAGAACAAATTGATATCTTGGAACGGCTTGGATATATTATCCATCTGTACCTGGTTTCTGAACGTAGTTTGGAAAAAGCGTGGGCACGTTATGCTGATGTTAGTGGAGCACTCCGTACACGTGGAGGACTTTTGGATATTACAGATGAAGGCCTGCAAGAGCTTGCAAAACAAGTGCACAACAACGATGATATTAAAAAAATGTTTTTAGATATGGTGCAATCAAAAGAAACACATAAAGTTTCCAAACTAATGGAAATTATTTTTGGTTCGGCTATTGGTACAAAATCTTCAGATGTTCATATTGAAGCTGCAGAGGAATTTGCACGTTTACGATATCGACAGGATGGTGTACTTCAAGATATTGTTGAATTTCCACTTGAAATGTACAAGAGTATTAACTCCCGTATTAAATTACTTTCAGAAATGAAATTAACGAGTACCGCAACAGCACAGGATGGACGTTTTACGATCATGTATAAAGGTACAGAAATTGAAATTCGTACATCACTCATCCCGGGTCCATATGGCGAATCAATTGTAATGCGTATTTTGAACCCAGAAGGTTTGACGGTAGAACTTGAGGAAATGGGAATTCAGAAAAAATTATTTGATGTACTCCAAATTGAAATTGAAAAACCAAACGGAATGTTGCTGACGACAGGTCCGACAGGGTCCGGTAAAACAACCGCCTTGTATTCATTTTTAAAAAGAATTTATTCACCAGAAATTAAAATCCTCACGATTGAAGACCCAATTGAATATCACCTACCAGGGGTGACACAAACTCAGGTAGATCACGAAAAAGGGTACGATTTTAGTTCAGGACTTCGTGCAGCACTTCGTCAGGACCCGGACGTGATCATGGTCGGGGAAATTCGTGACAAAGAAACTGCTAGTACTGCAATCAATGCATCACTTACTGGACACTTGGTACTTTCAACACTACACACCAACAACGCTGCTGGTGCTATTCCACGTTTGATTGAACTTGGTGTGAATCCAAAAATTTTACCAGATGCATTGACGGTTGCTATGGCACAGCGTTTGATTAGACGTTTGTGTAAA
>CALDKO010000061.1 GCA_937898165.1 uncultured bacterium
ATCCAAATTATATTATAGGTCTAGAAGATCGTTTAAAATCAAGGTTTTCTGCCGGAATGATTATTGATATAGCACGACCTGAATATGAATCACGAATTGCTATCCTACAAGCTAAATTAAAGCAAAATAACTTTGTATTGTCTGAAGAGTCACTTGATTACATTGCGAGTCATGTAGAGGGTAATATTCGCGAATTAGAGGGTATTATAAACACTCTTATTATGCAGATAGAACTACGTAAAAGAGAATTAAATATTCAAGAAATTAAATTACTTATAAAAAACAATATAAAACCAAAGAAAAATATATCTTTAGAAGATATTGTAAAGGTAGTAGCCCATTTTTATAATCTTGAAGAGGTATCTATGTATGAAAAAAATAGACGTAAAGAGATTGTAGAAGCTCGACAAGTTGCAATGTATATATTACGAGAGGATTATAATATATCATTTCCACATATTGGAAAAAAATTAGGTGGACGTGACCATACAACAGTAATGCATTCATATGAAAAAATTACACGTGAACTTACAGAAGATCCAAATTTAATTCATGATATTGAACAAATTCGTGCAATGCTCCAAACATAATTAATATGTGGAAAAAGTGTTAATAGTTAGTTAATAGATCTGTGTATAGATTTTGGATTCAAAAATTTAACTATGTGGAAAAATAATTTCACAAAAATTAAATGTAATTTAAAAATCTTTATCCACATAATTAATTATTAAAAAACCTTTATATTATACATATAAATTTTAAATCCACTGTTTCCACAGGTCTAATAATAATTACTTTGTATTTTTAAATTAAACATAAACTATAACTACTATGAAATTCGAATGCTCACATGAAAAAATATTCTCTGCAATTTCAAAAGCAGAGAAAGTAACAGGAAAACATCCAACATTACCTGTTCTTTCGTGTATTTTATGTATTGCATCTACTGATGGGAAAGTTATTTTTAGATCAACAAATTTACATACTGGAATAGAAATTACTATTTCAGCAAAAGTTGAAGTTGCTGGAACATGTGCATTACCTGGGAATTATTTCTTACAAGTATTATCAGGTATAACATCTGCAGAAACAGTATTATGTGAAACAGAAGGCGACGTTTTTCATATAAATACTAAAAAATCAAGAACAAAACTTAAAACTCTTGCAGTGGATGATTTTCCAGAATTACCAAAGAAAAATAATGATGAAATGGAAATAGTATTACCAATGAATGATTTTTTAACAGGGATTAAATCGGTTATATTTTCTGGATCAAATAGTGATATTAAACCTGAATTATCCAGTATTTACATCCATGGTAAAGAAAATAATATTTATTTTGTTGCAACAGACGCATTTCGCCTTGCTGAAAAGAAAATACCATTTAAAAAAGCTGATGATATTAATTCATTTTTACTCCCAATTAAAAATGCTCAGGATATTTTAAAAACTCTTTCAGAATCAGATGAGGACGTAATTATTTCAGTAAATGATCATCAAATTTACCTTCAAACACAAAATATTTTTATTACCGCTCAATTAACTCACGGAAATTTCCCAGATTATACAAAAATTATCCCAAGTAGTCATACAACACAGGTAATTATTTTAAAAAATGACATGGTCCAACTATTAAAAACTATTCCATTATTTTCAAATCATTATCATCATATTACTATGGGTGTGAATCCTACAGATAAAACAGTTTTATTTCACGCAGAAAATACAGGGGTAGGTGAAATTCATACAACTCTTGATGCGGTAATAGAAGGAAATGAAATAGAAGTTGGATTAAATGCTAAATATATTCAGGATGGGTTATCTATTATTCAAAGTGATTCATTATATTTTGAATGGTTAGATATTAAAAAACCTCTTGTGATTCGTGGTCAGCATGATACTAGTTTCCTATATCTGGTCATGCCGATGAATCGAAATTAATATGGCTGATTTTTCATTATTATTTCAAAAATTTTTAAAAGCAGTACCTATTGAAACTGTGGTAAGGGATTTTTTATTGGAATATTTGAAAAATAATTATTCAGTTGAATTAGATAGAAATGTAATTCAGATTCAAAAGAATAATATTATTTTAAATATTTCACCTATTATAAAGACAAAATTAAACCCTTATAAAACTACTCTTATAGAAGATTTAAATATTTATTTACAGGAAAAAGAAATTAAAGACGTGATTAAGAATATTTTTTAAAAAACCATTTTAAGTGGTTTTTTTATTTAAAACAAATCAAATTTCTTACGTAATTCACTGGGAATATAGAAATCTTTTGAGATCCGCTTACGGAGTTTTTTAGCTTTTTCTTTATTGCGTTCAAGAATAATCTTTATTTTATTTGTTTTAAAATCTATTTTTTGAATTAAGGTCTGTAATTCAGTAATTGATTTTGCTTTTTTATAACAATTATCTATTTCTTGAAGTGTTTTTTTTGTTAAATACGAAGTAATTACATAATCATTAATAATAGTTATATAACCTGTTGATTGTATTGGTTTATCATCAATAAAAATACGTACATACTCACTCTCAATCATTTTCTTTGTTTCTACTTCTAATGGAGAATGGGATCCGACTAACGAAAAAGCATATCGTTTTTCTTTTAAAAATGATTGATAGTAATCTAACTCAGATTGTTGACGTGTTTCCCCTAAATGAATCCAAACATAGTGATAATTATAGAAAAAAATAGGATCTTGTGGATATTTATTATGGAGAGGTAAAATAGTGTTTTTCCACTGTAAATCATAATGAATTAATGAATTTAAAAGGAATATCGTTTTTTCTCCATCAAAAATTTCCTCACTACCAGGTGAAATATGATTAATGATTTTATTTTTCCATTCCTCGTTTATTTTATAATAAAAACCAGTTTTTATTATAATTTCTGAAGTTATTAATTCTCTTAAAACTATATAGAGTGATTGTATTGTATACTCTAAACCAAGTTTTTCTACTTCAGAAAGGAGTTTTTTCGCAGTTTTTTGACCAGAAAAGAGTATTTCTATAATAATATCGTCTAATTTTTGATTTTTTGAAAATAACATAAACAATCTAAGTATATCATTTTTAAAATATTTTTTTAAAAATATACATAAAAACAATATAATTTTGATATGTCAAGCATTATTAAGTATAATACGAGTATGAATAATAATATAAAAAAACAATACAATAATTTTTCGGATACTTATTCAGAAAATATTAATTATGATAATGTGAGTAAAAACAACTTTTTTAAACAATTACCTAATTTAATGAATAAAAAAGTATTAGTATTATCCAGACAAAAGTTTAAACAGTTTTTGGATTCGTTGACTCCAAGACAGGTAAGTGAAATTGCCATTATCTCTATTAGAGATTTTGGTCATGATAAGTTTATTGAGGATAC
>CALDKO010000062.1 GCA_937898165.1 uncultured bacterium
TTACATATCCATTATACAGTCCAACATGTTCAGAAAGTGTTTTTTCTGAAATGCCTTTTAGTGCTCGAAATGCAAATGTTTTTGCTGTGTAGGTCATATAGTTTATAATTTAATCCAATAAAGGCACTGTTGTCGATCTCCATGTGGTGTTATTGTTTTTAATATTCCACCATTATTTTCTATCACTTTTCGTGATGCACCGTTACTGACCTTACAGGTAATAAGTATTTTTTTAATGCCAAGTTTCTTTGCTTTTAATAGCACCTGACGCAACATTTCTGTTGCGTAACCTTTTCCTTGTTCATTACTTCTAACAGCATAACCAATATGACCACCATAGGTACGCAATTCTTTGTTTAATGTATGTCTTAGATTTATTCTTCCAACTATTGTATCATTAACAATCGCCCAATATGTTGTCATGGGTACCATTCCTTTCTCAAGATTGATTCCTTTACTATCATCATGCAACCATTTTAAAAATAGTGGTTTTTTAGATGAGGCAAGTTGTTTTTCATATCCTGTTCTATATTCTTCTGTCGTTCCATTTTTTGCGAAATCACGGCAAAAATTTTGGTAGCTTTTTAAATATTTTTTACTTGGTAATACAAGCTTTAATTTATTCATAAGACTTTTTGATATTTTGGGCAAGTTCTTTCAGTTTATCCATGTTTGCTATTGGTCCGCCACCTGAACAAATCCAACCTTCATATGTATCAAACCAAAATTCTTTTCCGGAAAAATACTGTTTCCATTCACCACGTTTTAATTCCTCAGTTCCATGCATTGGAAAAAGCTTTATATGCGCATGATCAATCCCTGTTCCTTCCATCATTACTCCAATACGTCCTACGTCTGGAAAATAATGTTCCAGAATTCCTGCAACATGTTTTGCGGTGATGATAAATTTTTGTAATATTTCATCTGACATTTTCATGACATCGCTGCCGTGGTGTTCTTTTGGGATTACACAGGAGAAACCTTCTGTATTTGGATCAATGGACAAAAACGCCATAAATTGGTCATCTTCCCAGAAAATTCCAGGTGTTTGAAATCTTCCTGCTGCAATTTCACAAAAAATACATTTGTTTTCATTTGTAGTTGCGTCGTATGTTGCCATATAATTATTTATTTTCAATCGGATGCAGGTGCGCAGCAATTCCCATAGCTGCAGCAATGATCACTAGGTTTTTAATAATATATTGTCCTACCAATGTTGGCACCATGAATGATGACCACGACGCTTCTGGTAACAATACCAGTGGCCCAAAAGTAGTAACCATATGAATCGCAAGTAATGGCATTACTACTCGTGTCATTTTTGGGATAAGGAAAAGCACCCCTATCGCTACCTCAAACCATGCAAAAAATGTGTAAAAACTCGCAAACGATACAAAGTGAATTGATGATTCAAATAAATTATGAACCAACGATCCTGCTGGAGATAACCCCAGAACCTTTAACATACCAAACCAAATAAATACTACAGCGATCGAAAATCGAGCCGTTGCAATCCAGTGTTTTTGAAAAAATGTAATAATATGTACATCTATATTTTTTATATTCATATATTCTTATTATATACCCCGATTAATACCAATGCAAAATAGTAAAAAACACCCAAATGGGCGTTTTTTACTATTGATTATTTTTTACATATTCTGGAGCAAGTAATAACAATCCTCCTAAAATGACTAAATCACGAACCTCTGTCTGTCCTGATACACTGATTAATACCCCTATAAATGCAAGTATTAATACATACCATGGCCATTTTCCTCCCAGTGAAAACAAAATAAATAACGAACAAATAACTTCTACCATTCCATGAATGGTAACTAATACTATGGGATTAATTATTCCCGCAGCAAAACTTGGAATCAAACTTGCATAGGTAGCTGGGTCAATAATGCTATGAATACCGAAATAAAGAAACGCACCCACAATTAATAGTTTCCCAACCAGTGGGGCATATTTTTGAATATTTTTTTCCATATAATTATTGAACTAATGTTCCAATTTCAAATCCTGCTAAAATTCGTTCAGGTTTTGCATCTCCTCCATGCTGTCCATTAAATAAACTACTTCCATCTAAACCACAAATACGTAAAATATTTCGATCACCACCTGGATGTTTATTAATAAATGCAGTTAAATCATACACATTTCCATTAATTGCAGAATAACAATCTGCTTCTGAATTATGGGTTGCAACCTGTGCAAGGGTAAAACTCTTTAACCCTGTTGTACTAGGTTTTGTAGGAGTACCTACAGTTTGTGTGCCAGGTTGAGCAACTGTTGGTTTTGTATCAACCACTCCTGCAGTTGATTCATCATTTTCTCCACTTCCAGAGAGTACTGATTCAATTTGTTCTGGAACTAATTCTATATTGTTTTTACTCACGGCAATGAAAGTAAAAACAATAACTGCTGCAATGATCCCGATCATTGCGATAGTTTTTTTATTCATATATAAGTTATATTTATTATTAATACACTATTATTATACCTCCAAAAAAATAAAAAAAGCAAATTACTTTGCTTTTTTTACACCATCAATTTCAGAAGACTGTGTCTTACTCGTATTTTGAGTCGGTTTTGTCGTTCCTGGCTGAATATATGACCGTGGACTGACACTCCCAGAAACCAGCGGATCGGGTGTTCCGTTTCCAATTGTTGTTACAACTTCTTTTCTTCCATTTAAAAAATTATATTGATCAGCTACCATAAGGCCGATGATACCCAATCCAATAATACTGAAAAATATGATAATTTTTTTTAGAGTAAATTTCATAAAAATAATTAAATTGGTCGAATATATTTGCGATACTTACTATATACAGTACTTACATTTTGCATAATAAGAGCATTCCCAGTTTTTTTACCATCACCACCATGAGATTCAATAGTTTTTCCATTTCCAATAAACATGATCACGTGCCCATATTTTTTACCACCATCACCCGCTGTCCAACCTATAAGATCACCAATTTTTGCAGTGGCACCATTAATCGGTTTTTTCTGTGAAAAAATACTACCTGTATACGTTCCTGGTGATGGTAATCCTGCACACAGGTATACCGTATGTACAAAACCAGAACAATCTAAATACCATGTATTTCCTGGACCATGTGAAAAACGATTAGGCATACTGTAAGTAATCTTTCCCACCATTGACTGCGCAATTTGAGGAATAGCTGCTGATCCACCAGATCCTGGACAATAAATTCCATTGTTCGCAGCAAACTGTCTAAATGCAGTAAATCCTTGCCCAAGTTGTTGTGGTGTTTTAATTTCAGTAACTGGGTCCTCTGTATCATCAAGAGCAATTTCCAATTTCTTCTCATCTATATTCGGCTCCACAATCAACAAATCCGGATTAATGGTATTCAAAATAACAAAGATA
>CALDKO010000063.1 GCA_937898165.1 uncultured bacterium
CCTTTTTTATTTTGTTGTAATTTCTTTTTTTAGGTCAGAAAATAAACTTTCTACTTTCATGCTTTTTATGTGAGGTAAATATTTTACCAGTTTTAAACTGGTAAAATGATCATGAAAACTCGAAGGGTGTTGTTTTTGTAATTTATGGAGCGACTCCTTGAAAAGAGTTTTTACATAATATGCAAAATCTTCTTCGAAAAAATAATTATCTTTCATTTCGATACTATAGAGAAATATCGTTAATTCAGGAAAGTTTAATCGTAGTGTTGTTTTTGACCGGGTTATAAAATTGTTTGAAAAATCTCTTACTGCACATTTCATTAAAATGGCAGCCTCGCGTTGTTTTTGGGTAAGTTCTGCCATGGTTTATTTTTTGCGAGTTTACTGTATTTTTGGTGACTTGTCAATTATGTAATCTATGCTATAATGATTTCGTGCATCGCGCAATTACTGTTACGTTTGTAACAGAGGAAAGTCCGAACACGTCCTATTTATAGGAGCAGGGTAGTAGGTAATACCTACCGTGGGTAACCATAGAGGTGCGAGCAGAGACGCCGATGCAGAAATGCTAGGTTCCCCTTGGGGGAAAGTTGCATGGCAACATGCAAGTGAAACGGCAAAATCCTTACTTGCGTGCAAGGCCGTGTCCTGTGGATTTTCGAAAACACAGGAAGTGCCGCTTCAGGCGATTGGTGACAATCGTCGCAGATAAATTATTGCGCATCCTTTTGGGTGAACAGAATTCGGCTTACGAATGCATATTATGGAAAAACCGTCTCCAAAGGGCGGTTTTTCCATTTCTGGTGTTTTTTGTAACTTATAGTATGATCAAGATATCTATGCAATTTCATGTAGTTACATTATTCCCAGAAAGTTTCGATTCATACATCAACGAATCGATTATTGGGCGTGCAATAAAATCAAAAAAGATTAAGATCGGTTTTGTAAATCCACGCATGTATGTTTCTGGGAAATATAAAAAAGTGTGGCCTGATGGAAATGTGCAAAGGATAGTGGATGGAAAGCCATATGGGGGTGGTCCAGGAATGGTGATGCAAGCAGAACCGGTTTTGAAATCTGTTGAATCAATTTTAAAAAAAATAGGAAAAAGAAAAACTAAATCAAAAACCTTGATTGTATTTCTGTCACCATCTGGTGAATTGTTTACAACCGATTATGCAAAAAAATCAGCAAAGAATTTCACAGATATAATCTTTATTTGCGGACGCTACGAGGGAATTGATTCGCGCGTTGTGACGATTCTGTCTAAACAGAAAACAAAAGCAATACAATTTGCACAGGTTTCAATTGGAGATTTTGTATTAACAGGTGGAGAATTACCAGCGATGGTCATGATTGATTGTATAGCACGGCAAATTGAAGGTGTTCTTGGTAATTTTGATTCGCGAGAAGAGGAGCGGGTATCATCATCTGAAATCTATACGAGACCAGAGACATTAATTTGGGCAAAGAAAAAATATAATGTACCTGAAATATTACTCTCAGGTGATCATAAAAAATTGGAAGAATGGAAACAATCTAAAGAGAAATAATAAGCACCTATTTTTTTGGGTTGTTTTTTTGTTTACACCCATTCTTTTCCTATGATATAATTATCACTATGAACAATGTATCACCAAAAAAATACAAAAAAATTATTTTTACAACATTAACACTGCTTTCTGTTATTAGTTATAGTTACTTTGTCTATGCTGCAGCACCCATAGGTGGTTATACACCAGGACAAACACTTAATCCAGACTGTGCACCAGGTGATATAGACTGTGTTGTTACATTACCAGGTGGTGGTTCAGGCTGGTCTCTCACCGGAAATTCTGGAACCACTACAGGAATAAACTTCATCGGAACAACCGATGCACAGGGTTTCATGGTAAAAACCAATGGAAACCAAGTTGCATTGTTTGGTCAGAATGGGAATGTGGCGATAGGGTCTGAAAATACTACTATAGGACTACCTGTCTCCATTGCTAGTGGTGATAATAGTATCGCATTTGGTTTAGGGAATTTGGCATCAGGAGTTGCTTCTACTGTAGGTGGATATTCGTCAATTGCTTCAGGTGATGGCGCTGTTGCGCTCGGAGGCGAAACCACTGCAAGTGG
>CALDKO010000064.1 GCA_937898165.1 uncultured bacterium
CGTAAGTTAGGAACTAATACAGAAGCTTGATGTTCATCAAAGAAATCTACTCTTTTTATATTTCCATTTGTAGTATTTACAAATACCTGCCCTTTCAATAAAGTTCTTTTTGAAAAATGAATAGGCGTTGCTCCTTCTAAACGAAGTGCATCCATAAATTTCTCTAATTTTGTTGAACCCACCAATTTCTTTTTAGGTGGTTTTACAAGAGATTCTGGAATAGATGCCAGGTTTATCAGGAATTGTGTCTCCTCATGATCAAATTTGATTTTCTTTTCTGTGAGAAAGAGCTCTAAATTATTTGCAGTAGACTGACTGTCTATTACGATAAAATAATTATCTCCTTCAAGGCTGCTATCCTTAATACTTGCCGAAAAGGAAAGTAAGATAAAATTGGCACCTGGGTGCTGATGTTGTTCTTGCTTGCTGTGCATTTTTATTGGTTTTATTTGGTTATGAATGAATGGTAGGGTTTTTATGTATTATATATATTTATTGTATTTTGTCAAACGTTATTCATTTTCTAAAAAATACACTATAATAGTGTCATATGAATACAATAAAAACAGGAATTAATGGATTTGGTCGCATTGGACGAGCTTTTTTGAAACAGGCTTGGGATCGGTCAGATATCGAAATTGTTGGGATTAATGACCTGGGGTCATTGGAATCTTTGGCATATTTATTACGGCACGATACTGTGTATCGCAATTGGAATCATACTGTTTCAACCATTGAGCCAGTATTGGGCGAGGATGGAACAGTTACCTCAAATGGATTTTTAGTTATTGATAGTAAAAAAATTCCAGTGTTTGCAGTAAAAGATCCTGCACAAATTCCATGGGGAACTATTGCAACTGATGTAGTTGTTGAATGTACTGGTCTTTTCACGGATTATGTAAAAGCATCTGCACATATTACCGGTGGTGCGAAACGTGTTGTTATTTCAGCTCCAGCAAAAGGAGGTGATGATGCAGGTGCAACCATTTTAATGGGTGTGAACGAGGAAAAATTTGGAACATGCAATGTAACCAGTAATGCATCATGTACCACTAACGCATCATCACCATTGATTGGAATTTTAGATGAAGCAATTGGAATCGAAAAAGCTATCCTTTCAACAACTCATGGGTACACTGCATCCCAAGCATTAGTTGATGGACCAAGTAAAAAAGACTTACGTGAAGGTCGTGCTGCAGCGCAAAACATTGTACCGAGTTCAACTGGTGCTGCCATTGCTGTTGCAAAAGCATATCCAAAATTGGACGGGTTGTTCGACGGAATTTCACTGCGTGTCCCAGTTCCGGCTGGATCAATCGTTGATGTTACATTTATTGCAAAACGAAATACTGATGCAAAAGAGGTAAACGAAATTTTGAAAAAGGCAGCAGCTGATGCACGATGGTCAGGAGTATTCGCAGTTACAGAGGAGCCGTTAGTATCATCAGATATTTTAGGCAATACCCATGCATCTATTGCAGATTTGGAAATGACACGTGTTGTTGGCGGAAACTTGGTAAAGGTGCTAGCATGGTACGATAATGAATGGGGGTATACTCATACATTGGTGGAACATGTTATAAAAACTGGAATAACTATTTAATTTATTATGAACAAATATTTTAGCATTATATTTATTTTATTATTTATAATAGCGTGTTTATCTATTAAAGTTCTTCCAGATAATTTTGTGTATAGAACAGAATTACAGAAGAGAGAAATTGCTGAATTTTGTGATCAAGGGCTTTGTGGTCTCAGTATGCCTATATCACCTTATGAAGCTATTAAACAGTCAATTATTAATATTATTAGAGGGTAAAATGTTAAATTAATTAAATTAAAACAATTATATGGAACAAATAAAAACAGGACTTGGGAAAGGAGATATTACATCACCAGAATTCAAAACCACTGCAAAGGAGCAATTAG
>CALDKO010000065.1 GCA_937898165.1 uncultured bacterium
TGTCAGACTTTGCCATTGCATAAGTTACTGAATTTAATTCCTGACCATACAAATATATTTCAGCTTTTTTGTTGATATGTTCTGTAATATAATCCTTTGCAACCGTAAGCATTCCACCAGTACCACATGTAGGATCATATATTTTTTTGATTACGTGAGGTTTATTTAAATCTTGTACGTCTGGAGCCAATAATACCTCTACCATCGTTCCAATTACGTCACGAGGTGTGTAATGTTCCCCGGCGGTTTCATTAGACATTTCGGAAAACTTACGGAGGAGTTCCTCAAAGATATAACCCATTTGATGGTTATCCACTGCCGATGGATGAAAATTTGCATTATTTAATTTTTGAATTATTTCAAACAAAATATTTCCACCTTCTAAACGTTCTAACTGTACATTGAAGTTAAATTTTTCAAAAATATCTTGAATATTTTTACTGTATCCTGCAATATATTGTTTAAAATTTTTAGCGATATTTCGAGGATCACTCAAAAGCAGATTAAAATCGTATTGCGAAATATTAAAAAATTCTGTTCCTGACGTACGTTTCAAAATAGGGTCAAGATCATTTACTTTCCCTTTGTATTCATTGTATTTATTCAATACTTCTTTTTTTGTATCCGCAAGAATTGAGTCGAGACGTTTGAGTACCACCAAGGGCAGGATTACATCCTGATATTCGTGCTGTCTCCATCCACCGCGTAATATGTCGGCAATGTTCCAAATCATTGAAGTTTTTTGGCTAAAATTTTCCATAGTTATAAATGTTATTTATTAAAGAGGTCTAAATACTCACGCAGATAAAAGATTCGATCCTTTTTCATTCCTGTTTTTTCTGTAAACATTCCTAGTTTTGACAAATCACCTACCAAAGAAGACGCTGTCGGAAATGTTACTGAAAGTATGGATTCAACATCACGAATAGTTACAATGGGTTTTGAAAATAGAATACGTAATAATTCTTTCGCTTGTTTTTGTTTTTTTGGTGTCATACTATCCTCAATAAGGATTTCATATTTCTTTCGGAGATCAATTATCTTTTCAAGAGTTTCTCGAGAATTTTTCGCTGTCTCTACGACCCCTGTTAAAAAGAACCGTATCCAGTGTTCAATATCATTTGATTTTCTTACTTGAGAAAGTCCATCATAATAATTAGTTCTGTGTTTTTCAAAAAAATCTGAAATGTATAATGTTGGTTTCTGAAGAATTCCAAGACTCACCAAATGGAGTGTAATCATTAATCGTCCGATACGTCCATTCCCATCTAAAAATGGATGGATGGTTTCAAATTGATAATGAGAAATTGCAATTTTAATTAAATCAGGAACATCAATGTTTTTGTTATGCCAAAACTCTT
>CALDKO010000066.1 GCA_937898165.1 uncultured bacterium
TAAACTATCTTTAGCATATAAGCTATCTGAGGAATTTCATATGAAAAAATCCTTAAGTGTGACCCTACCGGGAGTCGAACCCGGCTTCCAAGCTTGAAAAGCTTGTGTCCTAACCGATAGACGATAGGGCCAATGTGAACCATAATAGCAGATTTTAAATAAAAATCAAGAAAAGGTACCTAATTCAGGTACCTTTTTTTATTTAATTATTTTTTTCGAATAAATCAAAAATCCGCATTTGCATTCCAATGTCACCACTTGTAAGTTCAATTAATAATGATATCTTACCCGGACTTTTTGCCAAAATTATCTCAGCCAATTTTGACTTTATATCAGGGTGGTTATTAGGCAATTTCTTAAACAAATTAAGTGCATAATCTACATCAGATTGAAACTCTTTCCATAAATCCTCACCAATCTCAAATCCTTTATGAATCTTAGACAAAACAGTTGTTGAGCGTGAATGTTTAAACTTAGACAGTTCCTTCTCCACCATTTCAGGTGTTATTATTTGTTTGTTTTCCATATCTTTTTCTTTTAATTATACACGAAATATAACAAATGTCAATAATATTGATATGACTCATTATGATAAGCTGTTTTCATATATTTGCGCGGTTAGCTCAGTTGGTAGAGCGCCACATTGACGTTGTGGATGTCATAGGTTCGAATCCTGTATCGCGCACTTTATCAGTTAATATACACAAACGCGCATGCGTTTGTCAGGATGAGAAAGCCGGAGCGTTATGTGAGTTTTCCGAAGTGAAACGAAGGAAAGGCGAACATCGCGAGGTGGGGTCGCGGAAATTTTTCGTCAGAAAAATTATCTGTGACCGAATCCTGTATCGCGCACCATGAACAATAATAGCAACGAATTTAAAAATGTATTAAGCAAAGCAACACATTATGTAGAAAACTATGTTGCTTATTCCCCTACCCAAATTGCTCGTGGCGATCATTTGAAAAATGATCCGGCTCTTGGCGAACGCGCGTGGAGCATCCCAAAAACAACTGGTGAGTTTTTATTTACATTAATTACAAAATCAGGAGCAAAAAAAGGATTGGAATTAGGAACATCGGTTGGGTACTCAACTCTTTGGATTGCTGCAGGGCTTGATGAAAATTCAAAAGATTTTTCACTTACTACTATTGAAAGAAACACTGAAAAATCTCAGATTGCAAAAGATATGTTGTCCTCGACTTTTCCTGGTATCTCTTTCCATAATGAAATTATAACTAATTATTTTGCAACACTTACACCTGATACTACGTTTGATTTCATTTTTATGGATGCAGATCGTGGAAACTATAAAGAATACTGGAATTACATGAAAACCTTTTTACATGAAAAAAGTATCGTAGTGATTGATAATGCATTACGTGATCAAAAAAGCGTCGTTGAATTTCAGGATTTTCTAATATCAGATCGAACCCTATCAACCTATCTTCATACTATGGATAATGGATTGTTTATTGTCACACGATCAGATGGAAAGTATTCGAATATTACAAACCTGATGTAAGAAAAAAGCATTACCATATGGTAATGCTTTGTTTTTTATTAAATTTTATTGTAAAAGCCATAACAGAAAATTATTTAAAATATATCTTTCTGCGTCTATTTGATAATCTTCATATAGCGACATATCAACAATTAAATCATAATTTAATTTATCACCAATATCTACACCATATAAATTTTGGTATCGATTTTTATCATCAATAAAACGTTGTTTCAATAATTCGCGTAATTCCTCAATTGTTTTTGCGGTTTCCTTTACTCTGCGTTTTGGATTTTTCCAAATCCATTCTGACGCCAAACTGGACGGTAACTGTAATCTTACTTTGTAAGAATTTGGAATAAAATGAAAACCAAGCCTGGTATCCATAACAAACCTGCTGTCTGCTCCTTGTTCTTTTATCCATGTATCAATTTTCAAATCAAAGTCAGGAATAAGATCATTATTAAGTGCAGTAGCTGCAGCTGTTTCAATGGTCAAACGTGCTTGTTCTGCTAATTGACGAGCTTTTGCACCAGATGATTTAACAGCAAAACCAGTAGAAAGATGCATCAATTCAACAATAGTTGATTTACCAGAACCGTTGTCACCATGGAGTGTTATTTGAAGTGGTTTTTTGGTGATACAAAAAATAATATCTTGTAAAACTTTATTCGGTTCACGGTTACCATCAATTGAATAATATTCAACAAACTTATAATCATACTTTTTTAATTCCTTAAACTCATACAAAGCAGATATGGTACCTCTTTTATAAACCTCAAAACGCTGCTCGACTGCATCCTGTTTCTCATCGTCTGATCTATTTTCTTGCATGAAACGATTTTTAATTCTTCGTCTGCATTCAACCTCAGGAACATCAAGCTCGAAAACGATAACTGCCTCGCTGACCTCTCTGACATATTCTAAAAATCTATTTACCTCTGGAACCAATCTAACCGTCCCAGCAAGAATTACGTGTGTAGTATCTTCAGGTAAATTTTCAAAAAACTCCATCCATACCTGACAAATCAGATCTAATGGAACAGATTTACCTTGGTCGGTAAATTCTTTGAACTCAGATGAAAGTGGATGATCAATACTTTTTGAAATCTCACGCAAACGTGAACCCATATCAAAAGTAACA
>CALDKO010000067.1 GCA_937898165.1 uncultured bacterium
ACTGCAGTAAACAATACATTAGAATCTCATGTATCAAACCTACCTCCGAATGCAGGGGTTACTGTAGCGGTTGGGGTAGATAAAGGGATTATTTCTGGGGTTACCAGAATTGGTGGGCAAATTAACAGCGCAGTCACTACAAGTGAACCTGTAAAAATGATTACTAAAATAATATATGTAGCTATTGGTTTCATAGTAATTTTTGGTGCAATATTTTTTAGATTTACAATACGTGATCCTCGATCAAAAAATCCAGTAGTAGCATGGTATGAACCACCTACAAATCTTTCACCAATTATAACGGGGACATTAATAGATAAAAAATTAGATGGGCAAGATGTAACAGGACAGATACTTTCATTAGCCGAAAGAGGATATATTACTATCACTCAAATTTATAAAAAAGGTTCATTAAAAATATTTAATAGTATTGATTATACCTTTGAGGTGGTAAAAGATACTTCAGATCTTGATTTTATAGGAGATACAGAAATTTTAAAAATTATTTTTGGTTCAGAAAAACCTGGTATTGGTGAAAAAAGTAATTTATCGTCTATTAGTGAAAAAGCAGATACTGTTTCCTCGTTTAATCTTTTACAGAAAAGCATGGATACGGTATTAATAGAACAAGGTTTTTCTCAAAAAAATAATTTGTTCAGAAATGTAATTATCATACACATGAGTTTAGTCGGAATTACGCTGCTGGATTATTTTTTGATTACACATAATAATAGTAACTTACCTTGGAATTTAATTCCCGGGGTAGCTGCTGTTATCGCGATGTTTATTGTTGGAAAACCAAAACAACAATACACAAATAGTGGTACTGACACAAAACAACAAATTCTAGGATTTAAAGATTTTCTTTCTACAACAGATCGTGATCGGTTTGATTTTCATAACGCACCAGAAAAATCGCCCACACAGTTTATGAAATATTTACCCTATGCAATTGTGTTGGGGGTAGAGAAAAAATGGGCAGAACAATTCAAAGGTATAACAATTCCTAACCCCGTCTGGTATAATGGGCCGACCAATCATGTATTTATTGCAAGTGAATTTGCAACACACATGACTGCTATAGGTGATGATATTTCTTCTGCTGTTACTCCGGCATCATCAGGTTCTGGGGGAGGAGGATTTTCAGGCGGTGGTTCAGGCGGTGGTGGAGGAGGGAGTTGGTAACTAATTTGATATAATAATTATATGGCAACATTATATACGCACCAATCTGAAAACGTACAAAAAACCTGGTTACTTATGACCGGATTTTTGGTCGTGGTTATCGGAATTGGGTTTCTATTTTCGCAGGTATATCATAATACAACAATTTTGTATGGTTTTATTATATTTTCAATCATTATGAATTTTGTATCGTATTGGTATGCAGATAAAATAGCACTATCAAGTGCGCATGCAGAGTTGGCAGATCCTAAAGAATTTGCAGAACTACATCGTGTTGTCGAAAATCTATCCATTACTGCAGGTCTACCAAAACCACGCGTGTATATCATTAATGATCGATCACCTAACGCGTTTGCAACAGGAAGAGATAAAGACCATGCTGCAATCGCATTTACAACAGGTCTCATAGAGATACTGAATCGATCAGAAATAGAAGGAGTAGCGGCTCATGAATTATCACATATAGGCAACCGCGATATTTTACTTTCAACTATTGTTGTAGTATTGGTTGGGTTTATTTCATTGTTGGCAGATTTTTTCTTGAGATCATTATGGTTTCGGTCCAATGATCGTGAAAATAATAATGGAGGATTGTTAATTATTGTCGGAATTATACTTTCTATTTTGTCACCAATTATTGCAACATTGATTCAACTTGCAATTTCACGAAAACGTGAATTTCTTGCTGATGCATCTGGGGCATTGCTGACCCGATACCCAGAAGGGCTTGCAAGTGCCCTTGAAAAAATCAGTACTTATAATAGACCGCTACAACACGCATCCAATGCAACGGCGCATCTGTATATTTCAAATCCATTTGGAAATACTAAGGGATTTATTCATAAATTATTTATGACTCATCCGCCAACAGAGGAACGCATACAGGCATTGTTGAATAAATAAAAAAAAACGATAAACAAATATGTTTATCGTTTTTGTATTATTTTATTCTAGGAAAGTTACACTTTTAATTATTTCTTCAAATTTTGGATATGGGTCTGGCCAGGATTGATTCCAAGGTGAATCAATTCTTAATATATAAATCATTCCAAATTCTGCATCCCATAAAGTAAAAACTTTTCGCGTGTAATCAAATATTTTGTAATATCCATATCGCGAACCATAGTTCTTTATAGGAACAGAATCATATTTAATTACACTACAACCTTTAATATTTTTACTACACCAATCCTGGTCTGAGTATAATATCTCAGCTCCTGATGAAGGTCTAAAATAGTGAATAGTCATTTTTGCTCCAGAACTAAAATTAATTACTTCTAAGCCATTTTGACCATTACAGCTGATACTGAAAAATGTATCTGCGGCATATGCTCGTTCTGGTATAGAAAATGCAATTCTATTAAATACAACTTTTGTTGTATCACCAGGTTCAATACCGCATGTTTTTCGGTACTTTGCCGAAACTGTGAGAATAATTCCGCAGAGGAATAATAAGGTAAGTGTTTTCTTCATTTTTATTTTTTCTTTTATTATACACTTTTATATTGTTCTGTCAATTTAAATAAAAAACACCATTTGGTGTTTTTTATTACCACAATTGTTTTGTCTGAAATTCACTCGGTGCGTTTTTCAAAAATTCCTCAATTTGATGTTGTGACAATAATCCAGCTTGGGCACCAACATATTGAACTACTGACATTGAATTAGTTACACCATATGATAATGCAGTTACCAGGTCTTTACCAAGCATTATTGCTGCAATCGTTGTAGATGCGCACGCATCACCGCATCCTGTACGATCTACTGGTGGTTTTGGATCTGGATACATTGGCACGAACCACGCATGTTCAATATCTGAAATAGTTGCACCATTTGGTCCATCGGTAATACATACAACCTTTGGCCCAAGTTCACGTAATTTTGCATGTAGTTCTGGATAATCTGCATGAGGAAGTCCAAGAATACTTCGTGCCTCATCTATATTACAGAAAAATGCATCAGATCGCGCATAGACTCGTTTCATAGGTTCAATACCGCCTTTCATTTGAAATGTTCCAGGTTGGAATGCTAGTTTAATTTCCGGTCGAGTTTCTAACCAATCAATCAATGCGTCATGGTATTGTTCAGTACCGCTTGCGATTGATGTAAGGTACACCCATGAAATATCATATTCATTTAATTTACTAACATTTAATTCATATTTGTAATGTTCATGTTTTACCAGAATGGTTCGCTCTGGTCCATAACTGAGCACATAATGATAGTTTGTTGGAACTCCATCCTGGGTTGTCAAAAAATCAGTCATGACAGACTCAGTCTTAAAATGTTCATGAGTTTTTGTGCCTTCTTCATCATTTCCAACAATTGCAATTAATGCTGATGGTAATCCAAGTCGTCCACCGGCAACAGCGGCATTTGCTGCATTTCCGACACCACGGAGCACCTCGGCTGCTTTATAGGGAATTTTGGCCCCAAACGGTAAGGTAATAGTGCAACCTGTGTTATCGATATTACAGTGCACCTGGGCGTCTTCTAGATGGATAAATGCGTCGGTTAATACGTCTCCAATAGCTAATAGGTCAATTTTTTTCATATAGACACATTATAACAGAAAAGGGTATACTGTGTAGTGTATGAATCCATTACAACAATTATTTGAAAAAACGACCACCGATATATTTTTGGATAGTGGCGACCCAACCGAAACAGCATTAACGATTGAATTGTTGGGATTTTTAGATGGGCAAACAACCAATCCAAGTTTGATTGCAAAAAGCCCTAGCGTACAGGAATATTTGGAAACCAAGAAATTTACCCGCGCGGAATTATTTGAAAAGTATAAAGAAATTGCACTGCAGATTGAAACTATCATTCCCAATGGAAAAATTTCAGCCGAGGTGTATGCAGATGCAGATAGTACTACAGAAGAATTATTGGAACAGGCTTATAAAATTGCGAAATGGTTCCCAGGAATTTTTGTTAAACTTCCTGTTACAGGTGCAGGTCTTTCTGCTGCAGAAAAACTAGTAACTGAAGGAATTTCAGTAAACATGACACTGTGTTTTTCTCAGGAACAGGCTGCAGCGGTTCATGCAGCAACAAAAAATGCAAAAGACGCACACGTGTATGTTTCGCCATTCGTTGGGCGATTAGATGATATTAATTTACGTGGGGTAGATTTGATTAAAAATATTCAAAAAATGTATTTAAATTGGAACAGTCATATTCGAGTATTAGGAGCAAGTATCCGCAGTACTGATCATGTTAATTTATGTATGGATGAAAAAATTAGTGCGATGACTATTCCATTTAAACTACTTAAAGAGATAAATGAAAAAGCAACAATTCCTATGGAACAACCATATTTGGAACCAATTCAGTATCAGGAACTTACAGAACTCCCATGGAATGAATATGATATTGATCACGCATTAACATCAAAAGGTCTGGAGAAATTTGCAGCAGATTGGAATGCATTGTGCGAATAATTAATAATTATGAATTCAGTAAAACAAATTAAATTCTGGAGTAATCTTTTCTTTATAATTCCAACTGTATTAGCAATCACTAATAATATATATTGGTATGCAATTATCCAGGGACTCGTATTTATTATTTCGTCTTATTATCATTTTCATCATGAAAAGAGAATTGAATATATTGATGTTTTTGCATCTTCAGTTTTAATTATTGCAAATTTTACATTATTATTTTTAGGACATTGGTATTTACCGTTCAGTATTTTAGCATTCCCAGTTGGAGCTATAATTGCTTTATATTTTTATTATCGACAGTTCAGAGTTGATTATAATTTAAATCATGGTTTGTGGCATATTTGTTCCGCTAGTATTTCAACACTTTGTATCGTCACTTTTTTAATAGGAAAGTAACCAAAAACACACTATGCGTGTGTTTTTGCGTTTATGAATGCTTTGTAAATTGTATAAAAGTTTTCACCAATTTGATGTACAGCCTGATCTCGTGTCATTTCTTTTGAAATATATTTTTTAATCGCATCGAGGAATACGGTACGTCCAACAGCGAATCCAATTACATAATCGTTCTGTGCGCCAGTTGCTATCCATGTTGAAACAGTTTCAATGGTTTCGTTTCGTCCCAGTACCACAATGCGTGCATTTACGTCATGTGCCGCAACGGCATTGGCTGCTTTATTATAAAATTCAACATCATCAGACCCTTCAATTTTCCAGACAGTAGGGAAGACTCCTGCTTCATAAATTTCATTAATCATGCGGACTGTCAGATCTGGACGCATAGTGTGATCAAAATCTGCAATTTCTTTTTGCGCATCGGTTGGTTGAACTAACGGTTCGATCATGTACGGAATGTTATAGGTTTTTGCAAAGTCAGAAACAATTTTTGCATTTGCCAAAGTTTTATCCAAATCAGTGCGGTTGGCTTCCGGATTATAACGAACTAATGTTTTAATCCACTGTGGTTTATTTTTTAAAACTCGATCCTGCCAGTCATCATGTTGAAATACCAGTGATGATTGTCCAGATTTTTCAAGAGTGTAAATCAGTGGATGTTCGTTTTTCCGGGCATTGTCGATCACGTTTTTCCCATAGATATCATCGGTAAGGATGGCAGTATCTGCGGTTGGAATTCCCAGGGTAAGTCCATATTGGTAGCCCTCATAGGTAATATCGCGTGTCTCGATCATTAATGCGTTCTGCTCGTCAGTAATTGGTTCAACCCAACCAAACGCTTTCCACAGACCAGTTTGGTGATCAAAGGGTAGTACAAATAGGTTTTTTGGTGCTTTCATAATGGAACCAGTATACCAAGAAATCCACAAGGAATTACTTGACTTTTACCTATAAATAGTATATAATTACAGGTAAGAAAAATGATTTTTAAAAATAAAAAATATTGAAAATGAAAAAAACTATTATTTTTAACATTATCCTGTTAGTTATTATTATGATGACAGGATGTAAGGTCCCTCAATCGAGCGCACCTCAAACTGTTCCATATACAGTAGGAATGGAAAAGAAGATAAAGGGAATGGAAACAGAAGTTCAGTTCTGGAGTTCAGAAGATGTAAAATGTACCTTAAACACAACCAGTAACGGTTACTCGGTTGATGAGGTTGGTACGATCGTTGAGAATTTAGAAAATTCAAAAAACGTTTTTTATATCAAAAGGAATACTCCTGGTATCCTCGTAAAAATTGAAAAAGGTATTTATTGGATAAAGTTCGATAAAGACGATGAACGATTAGTTCCTTTTCAAAAAGTAGGAGGTGCAGATAGTGATGTTTTTCAGCTCGCAGTACAAAATAGTGATATCACACTGGTGTTACTTAGCGACAAGAAAAAATACAAACATTCTGGGAATCCATTTTTAAAAGTTTCTAAAAAGTTTGCCAGCAGTTTGGACAATAATTCAAAAGTTGCTAATGGTGTAAAAGTCACCGGCGAATAAAGTAAGATTTTTATAAAAGCCTGCACATGTGCAGGCTTTTTTGTTTTCCGTGGATTGTTTGCTATACTCAGTGCATATGAAATCAGACCTAGAATTATTAGTGCCAAGTTTAAAAGATGTATTTTTGGGTGATATTGAAACATCAGGGGAATCTTTGGAAAAGTATTCCAGAGATGCCAGTATGTTCAAAATTATCCCACAGATGGTTGTATTTCCAAAAAATTCTGTAGATATTCAGAAGTTGGTGAAATGGGTACATGAACAAAATGAAAATCGTGAGAATAAGTTACATCTAACAGTACGATCAGCAGGAACCTGTATGGCAGGTGGTGCTATTAATGATTCAATTATCATTGATGTAACTAAATATATGCACAATGTTATATCTGTTACACCAGAATATGCTATTGTTCAGCCTGGATGTTATTACCGAGATTTTGAACCAAAGACGCTCGAGCAAAATGTAATTTTCCCGTCATATACTGCATCACGCGAATTGTGCGCATTGGGAGGAATGTATGGAAATAACTGTGCAGGTGAAAAAACATTAAAGTATGGAAAATTCAATGAATATATTTTGTCATCAAAAGTTATTTTTACTGATGGAAATGAATATGCTATAGAACCGTTAAATCGACCGCAGTTGGAAGAGAAACTGAAATCAAAAACATTCGAAGGCGAAGTGTATCGATCAGTATGGGAATTGATTCAAAATAATGGAGCCGAGATTATCAGTGCAAAACCGGTCGTTTCAAAGAACTCTGCCGGTTATGCAATTTGGAATGTATGGAATGCAAAAACACAGATATTTGATTTGAATCAATTATTGGTTGGTTCACAGGGAACGCTTGGTATTGTGACTGAAATGAAAATCAGATTAGTACCGGTTGAACCTGTGACGGCTATGATGGTGACATTTTTGCCAGATCTGAAACACTTGGGAGATTTGGTAAATATCTGTAAAACAGTAAATCCAACATCAATTGAATCGTTTGATGATTACAGTCTGACATTTGCGTTTAAATTTTTTACTGATTTTGTAAAGCAATTAGGGTTGTTTGGTGGTGCACGGTTAGGGTTGCGATTTATTCCTGAGGCATTCATGATGATGCGAACCGGTCTTCCAAAGCTAATCCTGATGACAGAAGTTACTGGAAATAATCAGGAAGAATTACTTGCACAGTTGTATACTCTTGAAAAACAGGTAAAAACCACGTTTGGATATCGATCACGTGTAATGAAACATAATGAAGCAGAAAAGTATTGGAAGATCCGACGTGAGAGTTTTAGTTTATTACGAAAACATGTAAAAGGATTACACACAGCACCATTCATTGATGATGTGGTAGTTCCTACGGAACACCTATCAGAATTCCTTCCAAAGATTCAAAGTATTTTAGATCGTGAAAAATTTATATATACCATTGCTGGGCATGCTGGAAATGGAAACTTCCACATTATTCCATTGTTAGATTTCAAAAAAGAGGGAATTGCAGATCAGGTAACACGACTGTCTGATGAGGTATATGATGTTATTGCAAGTTACCATGGCTCAATCACAGGGGAACATAATGACGGAATTGTACGAACTCCATATCTCGGGAAACAATTCGATGCAGGAATATTAAAATTATTTAGCGCAACAAAAAAAATATTTGATAAGCAAAATATATTAAATCCAAATAAAAAAGTAAACGGAAGTATTGAAATGATTCAGAAATATCTGATCAAGGAATAATAAAAAAACACACATAATGTGTGTTTTTTTATTTAACCTACCTGAATTTCTTTTCCTCCTTCTGGAATGATTTTTGTTATTTTTGGTGTTCTATTAACTCTTTTCATTTCGGTAATCTTTACACGTTTTCCGTTTTCATCAAAATAATAAATTCCTGGCCAGGGTTGGTATGCTCGCCATTTTGTATACATCGTATGCGGATCATCGGATTTTGAAACCTCTCCATCTGTTTTTTTGATTTTTCCACATTTAGTAATTCCTTCTGGATTTTGAGGAACTTTATTATTCAACCGATCATCCAAATGATTTAATGTATCTACCAGTAATTCTGAACCCAGTACTGATAATCGTCCTCGCAATTGTGGAGTTGTTTCGTCCGGATCGATATTAGTTTCAGTTTGTGCCATGATGTCACCTGCATCTAATTGGTAGACCATTGATTGAATAGTTACACCAGTGATTGTGTCGTTTGCAAGAATTGCACCTTCTGTAGGGCTGGCTCCGCGATGTCGAGGTAGTAAGGAATAGTGGATATTCAATGTTCCTTTTTCTGGTAGATTAATCAATGATTCAGGAAGAATTTTCCCATAAGCTACAACTATGAACAACTCAGGTGATATTGATTTTAAATCCTGAATAAATTCATCAGTAATTTTTTCAGGTTGTAAAACCTTAATATCATGCAGTTGCGCCCAGACTTTTACTGGAGGTGGGGTCATATGAAGTCCTCGTCCTACAGGGCGATCTGGTCCGGTTACAATAAGTTTTGGAATATAGCCAGCAGAAAATAATACATCGAGCGTTTCAGCAGCAATCTCTGGTGTTCCAAAAAAAATGTAGTTTAGTGGTTTCATAATATAATTTAAATATTTTACAAACAATCATTTCCTTGTCCTGCGTAGAGCAAGCTACCTCACGCCTTCGGCTCCGGCAGGTACTCGAACAAGGAAATGATTGTTTGTTTTATTTTTAAAATAGTTTTTATATGTCTAACATTCGTTCTTCTCTCATTTTTTCTAATTCTATTTTATAATTTTCTTTTTCCTCGGCTGTCATTTCGCGAATTTCGTGCGCATGATCAATAAAGAGCACTCCGTCCAGATGATCAATTTCGTGTTGGAAAATTTGTGCCAGTAATCCTGTACCAGTCATTATGAATTCTTTTCCAGTTTCATCATATGCCTTTACTGTGACTTTGTCAGATCGTTTTGTGGTTCCATAAATAAAACGCACAGACAAACAACCTTCGCCGCGCATTGGTTTTTTTGTTTTGCTGGCTTTGATAATTTCTGGGTTGATGAACGCTTTGTCAGGTGAAATCAATTCGCCATGGTAATTATTTACGTGATCGAGTATTGACCCAGCAACAACGAAAATTCGCACTGTGTGTCCGATCTGTGGGGCAGCAATTGCAACGCCGTCACCAGATTCAGCTAATGCTTGCTTCATTTCCATTACTATTTTCCGAGTAGAATCATTGTTAATTTCAGAAGGGGAAATAGGAGAACAAATGGTTTTTAAAACCTTGTCCGGAGTTTGGTATATGTGAATATCAGATGATTTCATAACTATTTGCAGTATACCGATTTTTACCTGAAAAACCAGTAATTGAGGGGTATTTTATAAATATTGACTTTAGATATTAAATATGATATAATGCAAAAAAGACTAAGAAATAAGAGAGTCTTTGAACTGTTCGAAAATTGTCTTATTTCTTAACCATTTAAATTAAAATATAATGACACTATTATTTTGTTCAACAAAAAATCCTATTTTTCTAATATTATTTATTTGGTCTTTTTCATCAAGTGGGTCAAAAAAATCGGCTAATGATATACCTAAACCTCCTGTAGGTGAAAATATAAAAGATTCTGATGAGGTTAATTCGGAAGATGAAAATAAATAAACCAAAAGCAACCCCGTAAGGTTGCTTTTTTGTTTTGTCATTTCGCGTTATACTATAATATATATGAATTTTGAATCGCCGAAAAAATCATCACTTGAGAATAAATCACTAAATAATAAAGAAAAAATTAAAATTGAAAAAGAAAATTTTACGAATAATTAATTCTTTAATAATGATATTAAGATTTGAATAATATTAATAATATCTAAGCAATCACTTTTATCAACTTTCCTTAGTTATAGTCATGAAATCTTCAGATGTTATAATTAAATTGTCTATTCCATCGAAATTCCCATTTAGTTCTAGTGCTATATTAGTTTCTTCCGTCATTATAAACCTAGTAATTTCCACATTGAATTGTAATTCAAATTCAGCTTGAGGAAGGAGATTAGTGCATGTTGACGTACTTGGACAGCGGATTGAAGTAATTAAAGGATTGCTAATTTTAAAGTATCTGT
>CALDKO010000068.1 GCA_937898165.1 uncultured bacterium
GGCAATGATATTGAGATAGCCGCCTACATTAGTATCTGGAGCTCCAGATGCACAGGATGGATTTTATAAAGTGCCCAAAATTCTTAACTAATTTTATGACTATTGATTTAAAAAACTTAACTATTGAAAAAGCTCACGACATGTTGGTAAAAAAAGAAATCTCTGTTCGAGATTTAGTTTTTGCATATCTACAAAACGCAGAATCACAAAACACAGAAATGAATGCATACTTAGAATTTTTTGATACCCATGCTGATTTCGCAGATACCATACACAATGCACAGGCAATGATTGATAACGGTTCTGCAACACTGTTGACTGGAATCCCGTACGCGGTAAAGGATAATATTTTGGTACAAAATCATATTGCCAGTGCCGGATCAAAAATCCTCTCAAACTATACCGCATCCTATAATGCAACCGTGATTGAAAAATTAAATGCTGCAGGTGCAATTTGTATTGGGCGAACAAACATGGATGAATTTGCGATGGGATCAAGTACTGAAAACAGTGCATATGGTGTTACCAAAAACCCGGTGGACATGACACGAGTACCAGGAGGTTCGTCAGGAGGTTCTGCAGCAGCGGTAGCGATGGATGGAGCATTGTTCGCATTAGGGAGTGATACGGGGGGTTCTATCCGTCAACCAGCAGCATTCTGTGGAATTGTAGGGATGTACCCAACGTATGGGTGTGTATCACGATACGGTGCTATTGCTATGGGAAGTTCATTGGACCAGATTGGACCATTTACAAAAAATGTTCGTGACGCAGAAATTGTTTTAGATTGTATTTCTGGAAATGATCCGATGGATGCAACTACATTATCACCAGAAACACGTACGAAACTTGCAGAGAAAAAATCTGGAAAAGTAATCGGTGTTCCGCGCCATTTACTTGAACTGGATGGTATTGATGCGCAGGTAAAAGAAAACTTTAATCAGTCTGTTGAGAAACTAAAAAATGCAGGTTACGAAATCCGTGATATTCAATTACCAAACGCACACCTGGGGCTCGCTGCATATTATATTGTGATGCCAGCAGAAGTTTCTTCTAACTTGTCACGATATGATGGAATGCGATACGGCGTTCAGAAAAAAGGAACAGATCTACTGGAAACATATTTGAAATCACGACATGACGGGTTTGGTCCAGAAACACGACGACGAGTGATGTTGGGAACCTATGTATTATCTGCCGGATATTATGATGCCTACTATAACAAAGCATTAAAAGTCAGAGAGGTGATTAAACAGGATTTTAAAAAAGCATTTGACGCTGGTGTTGATGCGGTATTGGTTCCAACAACTCCAACAACCGCTTTTAAACCGGGTGAAAAAACAGACCCATTGTCTATGTATCTGGCAGACATTTTTACGGTAACCGCAAACCTGACCCATATGCCAGCAATATCTGTTCCATCAGGAAAAGATACAAATGGTTTACCGTTTGGGATTCAGTTTACAGCAGACGAGGGTAGGGAGAAGGTATTGTTTGATATTACAAAAGATTTTGAAAAAACGGCCTAGTTGCCCAGTAGGTCATCCTGTGGGATGAGCTGTTTTTTTGTGGTATACTATGATCATTATGCCCGAGGTTCGCTTTCTGAATTTACAATATTTTTTCTACAAAATTTATGACTTTTTCGGAGGTGTGTTTTCTGGTGGTTCAGGGAATTATGGGTACAGCAGTGATGTAACCAGTCACAGAACGTTTTGGGAATGGCTGGTTAATTTTTTCACCAATACCATATCGTTTGTATGGGTACTGGCGACCGTTGCGTTGGTGGTATTTTTCTCTATGTTGATTTATATAAAAATGCGATCATATGAATTAGATCAGGAAAAGAAAAAGAAACACGACGAACATTTTATAAAACCAACCCCAATGTCAGTTGAACAAAAAAGTGCTCGCTGGGTACATGTTGAAAAATTATTTGCATCAGATAATGCAAACGATTGGCGTGTAGCTATTATCGAGGCCGACACCATGTTGGATGAATTATTGCAATCATATAATTTTCCCGGGGACAATCTGGGTGAGCGATTGAAAAATGCAGATGCAAAAAAACTGCCTACCATCCAAAGTGCATGGGAGGCTCACAAGGTCCGCAATCGTATTGCCCACGAGGGGGTTAATTTCCAACTGTCAGAACGAGAGGCTCAAATGACCAAAAAACACTTTGAATTTGTGTTCCGAAATTCCGGGGTTATTTAAAAATAACGTATCAAAAAACACCTCAGATTGAGGTGTTTTTTGATAATACGTGTTGCGGGACCCGGATTCGAACCGGGGTCTTCAGGTTATGAGCCTGACGAGATACCATTACTCTATCCCGCTATATCTGTTTCCAGGAGGTGATCACTATATCAAAAAAACATGCATTTTGCAAGGTATACTTTGTATAACAGATAAATAGCTATCTAATTATGCTAAATTAGATTTTATTTTTGTAACCAACTCTTTTATTTGTTCATTATTTAAAATTGATCTATCAGCTCCTGTGTGGTCTGTGTTTTCCAAAATGACATTAGGGATAATGTGATAGTGGACATGTTTTACACTTTTTCCTACATGGTCTCCTTCTCGAACTAATATTGAAATATCTGAATATCCTAATTTACGTAATACTACCAGAGATTCTTTTAACAAAAAATCAATATCCTTTGTTTCCTGTTCGGTGATATCTAATAACCATTCTACGTGTCGTTTCGTCACTACCAATAAATGATCCACATGATACGGAGCCAGGGAATAGGTCAGGAGAGCTGTTTCTGTTGATAATATAATTTGATCATCAGACAAACCGCAAAATGGGCAAACGGTTAATGTTTTTAAAAAATCGTCATAACGCATGATTTTATTGTATCAGATTAAAATAAAAATCCCCAATACAATGGAGATTTTTATTATTGCGCAGTGAAAGGGACTTGAACCCTCGACCTTCCGCGTGACAGGCGGATGCTCTAACCAGCTGAGCTACCACTGCAAAGAGAGGATATAGGCGCGTGTCAGAAGACGGGCCTCCTATACCCACCAGTGAAACCAAGTACTTGATTTCAAAGGTAGGGTTAGTATACAGGATTTTTATTTTATTTCAACTCCTGAATATTTTTTACCATACAGATTAAAATCTGCACGGCAGGGTGTCGAGGGTGGGAATTGAACCCACGACCTTAGCGTTATGAGTGCTACGCTCTAACCATCTGAGCTACCCCGACATATATTGTTGCTAAACACAATGATTATACATATTTATGCCAAAATTTCAAGAAAATCATGGTACAATGCCGATATGAAAAAAACAGTGACAAAAAACAGATGTTCATGGTGTGTTGGAAAACCTCTGTATGAACAGTACCATGACACCGAATGGGGTGTGCCGGTATATGACGACAAGGTTTTGTTTGAATTTTTAGTATTGGAAAGTGCACAGGCTGGGTTGTCCTGGTGGATTATTTTGCAAAAACGTGAGGGGTATCGGAAATTATTTGCAGGTTTTGATTACAAAAAAATTGCAAAATTTACCGATGCAAAAATTGATACTATTTCTATGAACCCTGCAATTATCCGGCATCGTGGAAAGGTGGCTGCAACCGTTGAAAACGCAAAACGATTCATGGCAATCCAAAAAGAATTTGGTAGTTTTTCGAATTATCTGTGGAAATTCGTAGGAGGCAAACCAATCAACAGTAATTATGCAACACTGAAACAAATTCAATCAACTACCAGCGTATCAGATACTATTGCAAAAGATCTGAAAAAACGTGGATTCAAATTCATGGGCCCAACCATCGTGTATGCATACATGCAGGCATGTGGTTTGGTGAACGATCACATAATAGATTGTTTTCGTCATAAACAAGTCTTGAAAAAGAATAAGAAATAGTGTAAGGTAACAACGTCACACAGATGACAGGTAGTGGGGGATGTTTGCTTGGAAGCAGCAAATCATTTAAAGAGTTAACAGCTCGTCCCACTATTTTATTTTGCTGTTGTAGCTCAGCTGGTAGAGCACTTCCATGGTAAGGAAGAGGTCCCCGGTTCAATCCCGGGCAACAGCTCATAAAACCTTGTAAATAGGGGTAATATAATTATTGACATTATTTGTAATATATGATATAATAGTATTATAGAAGATAGGGAATTACAGAATATGATATAATTTCACTATTAGTAATACATTATTATTTAAATCACATTTATAACACGTATGGAAAATATTGGTAAAAAACTTAAATCTCTTTTAACAACTGGTCTTTTTGTTGGAACTGCTGCAACCGGGTTAAAAGCTGAAGCACCAAAAACTGCTGAAAAAATTACAGACGGTATGAATAAAACAATTGCATACTCTGCTCCAGAATCAAAAGTTCAAGCAGTAAGTTTTACAGATGCAAAAAATAATCTTGAAACAAAAAAATCATTAAAACAAGAATTAGAAGAAGCGCAGGCAAACCTTATTAAAACTCAATTAGAATTTCAAACAGCACATGCACAATTACTAAAGAAATTTGAACACGATGGGTTTACTACTAACTTACTTAATGATATTGCAGATTATGATAACAAAATCTCATTGTTTGTTAAAGGTTTTCTAAATGGACGAACAGCCAGTATCGATGATCTTGCTGATTCTACAAATATTCAAAAGTATATCGCAGCGGCAAAAGACTTTTCACGAGATAAACACTCTACAACTACTTGGAAAGAAACCGAATCTTTGAAAACTCTAACCAAAGGAGTATTAGGAAGTTTAGTATACCAAGAGGGATACGGAACTGATGGGAATCTAGGTTCTACTATCGTTACCAAAGATCAAGTAGAACGAACATTATGGTCTGGTGATAACAATATCATCGACCGATTGATCGAAGCTGAAATCATGGTATATGCAAAAAAAGCTCAGTTGGAAAAACAAAACACTATGGACCTTGCGGTTAATAATGTTAACAATTTAGACAACCTGGCTTCAAAATAATAAAATCAAAAAATCACCGTATGGTGGTTTTTTGTGTATCAAAAAAGACCTGCACTTTGGAAAGTGCAGGTCAGGGTTTATTAAATTTTCACCACTTTAAATGTTTCTGTCTGTTCATCGATACTGGTTACTTTTAGGTAATAGGTACCATTGGCTAGATCAGAAATATCAAACTGGTTTTCCGTGAGAGGAATTGTTTTTACTACTCTACCCAGTACGTCGTACAGGGTAATAGTGGCATTGTTTCTGTGATACAGGGTGACTATGCCATTAGTAGGATTAGGTGTGAATGAAAATTCCAACGGCATCGTTCCTATTAATTTCCCAGAATTAATCCAGGAATAGGTGAATGTTCCGTCAAAATCCATTTGTCGTAAACGATAATAATATACCGTATCATATGACACCGTTCTATCATCGTATCCATAACGGAGCAGAGTACTTGAATTTCCGTTTCCAGGAATCCATACAATATCTGTCCAACCGTTGCTTGCGTTTGTAGATCGTTCTAGGAAAAAACCTTTGTTGTTTAACTCGCTGGCCGTTGCCCAATCTATTCGTAGATAGTTATTATCTATTGAATATACATTGAACTGTAATAATTCAATAGGTAATGAAGTATTCATTGGATCAGTAGTTCCGAATAATCTAAATCTACTGAATCCTGTTTGCCCATTAATAATGTTTCCGGTGGGTTTTTGGTATAAACCAGTTGACCCAGGGTTCCAGTAATTGGTCGTAGGACCAACTGCCAGATCACCACCTATTCGTCCATCTCTGGCCAAATATTTAGCTTTTTGAAAAACACTATTACATGCCGAACCCATAGCAACATAGGATATGTTATCCATGAGCGGGCCTGGGTGTACTCGTAAATTATAGGCAACCGCAACCGGTGTACCTAGTGTGAATATCCATTCATATGAATCAGCTTGATCAATCACAGCGATATCATCGTGACCGTCCGGTGTACCTACGCAATTAGGAAATTGGTTAGCAGGTGTTGTCCCTGGTAATGAACCAACATCATAAAATAATATTCCTCCATCTGTAATTAGGTCTGATGTATAACTAGGAATAGCTGCCGGTTGCACATATCCCAGTAACGTATTACTGGGAGCAGAAGTGAAACTCACTTCTGCTCCCTCCATTCCATCTATTGATGTAGGATTTACACCAATAGGGAATTGATAGGTACCAATTACTGTGACAGCACGTTTCAGTTTTCCTTCCACGTATTTGTCAGTTGCACCACCTGTATTAGTCCACTGACCAGCCGTTGTCCAGTTGTATCCGGATAATGAATTTGTTGCACCATTTTTCAAATTAATGAAATATGAATACAATGATCCATTTGTTCCATGACTGGATAGGTCTGTACGAATAATACCGCCAGTTCCAGTCCATACCATTGAATTTGCCGCATCAACATTAATACCAAGCTCAACACGTGAATCACTGGATCCAGACCATGCTGGTTTTTGAATTACCAGATTATAAAATCCGTAACTGCCAGTTAATCCCGATGTGCTGGAACCAGAAATTGTTTGTTTTAATTTATTATAGGTCAGATCCGGTGTTCCGTTTCCGCCTATAAAAATATCATCACCAGTTGATGTATGAGTTGCACTGTTGTTCAATGTATAATTTCCAATGAATTGAATTTCACCGCCATTATCCATTGTTCCAGCATCATTCGTGACGTCTCCGCCGACAAATATGTTTGGTTGTGTACTAGGTGCTTTATCTACAAGCGTCGAACCTTTTACGGTAACTGACGCTCCTTTAATAGTCATAACATCAACCTGGGAAAATGTCGTACCTGTAAACAGGCTCATCGCTACTATCGCAATTATGGATAGTAGTGATGAATTTTTGAGTAACTTTTTCATTTTTAATTTATTCTGATTGCTGAAATAGTACCGCCATAGAGAGTTGTATTGTAAGTACTTGCACCATACACTTTGATTCTAAAACTATATGTAGTGCTTGCAGGAATAGTAATAACTGCCTGATACGAGCCATAGGAGGCTTGGTTACTTGTATAAATATATTGATAGTATGGATTTGTAGTAACATCAAAAGTGCTAGTTCCATTATTATACTCATATTCAACGTTCATAATATCAGAAAAATTATTATCAGTACCATTCCATGAAAAAGTTACTAAATATGTACCAGTAGTTGCTCCTGGAGATACTCCAGATAAAATAAGATAGTTTGCGTCAGTAGTAAAAGAGGTAGTGGTATTGCTTGATGTATAATAACGAACTGTTCCTTTTAGAGCACCGTCTAATTGTTCATTACCACTTACAACTAATTTTTCCGTTGGATTACTGTTTCCAATCCCAACATTTCCAGTATTGTCGATTCGCATACGTTCAGTTCCGCCAACTCCACTAGTACTTCCTGTAGTAGTAGTTGTAAATACAATTCTACCTGAGGAATTAGTTGATGTTGTTGCTGTCTCTGTTTCAAATGAAATTCCTGCAATGGTTCTGTTATTATAACCAGAACCGTCATATCCTACTCCTAGTAGGCGACCAACAATACTTCCTGCACCGGTTGCGGTTTGTGCTGCTTGGGTACCAGAAGATCTTCTGAATTCCATTTCATTTACATTCCCATAATTATACAGACGTAATGTTGGAGTACTTGTAGTTTGGTGAATATCTAATTTTGCACCAGCCGAAGAACTTCCAATTGAAAATTGACCAGAACTAAATATGCGTGCACGCTCAATTGAATCTGTGCCAAAAACTAAATCAGCAGCATTTGCAGCTCCTAGCCAATTTCCTGATGGAATTTTTGAAGTTCCATACGTTGCCGGAATTCCAGCAGATGTAATTCTGTTTCCAAATAAATACCACGCATCATTTCTGGTTAATTGTTTTAACCATATTGGTGCTGCTGCGGTACCTACGTTTTGATAGATACCAGTTCCTTGTCCATATGCAGAGTTGCTGTTATGAACAAAAAGCCCATTAGCTGGCCCTGGTGATGGAAATGTTGCCGTTGCCAAATCTACGAAAGTAGGCAAAATTCCCTGATTCAATCCTGAACCAGATTTTACATCTAATGCCGCTGATACGTCAGGGCTTGCGTTGTTGATACCCACATTTTGGGCGTACGTGTGCTGTGGGCAGGTCATCACCATGATGACCAACATCCCTAATACGAAGAGTTTCTTCATGTTGTTGTGTAAACTTGTTTTCATTTTCTAATTGTTTTTTCTTTTTGTTATGAATTTATTTATTTTACAAAGTACTTTTTTTAGTTACAAAAATAGATCGTCCGAATAGGGGCGATGTAGATTTTTGGTACTGTTACCTTTGACGTCAGAATATCCTAAAAAAGGCGTTTTGTCAAAAAACCACCATATATTAATGGTAGTTTTTGTTGAACACTTTTACCCATACATAATTAATAATATAGATATACATGGTTTTCCAGTAACCTGTTGTTTTCCAGCGTCGTGATGATGTTTCTACAGTTAATTTTTTATCATACAACATAATTTCATTAGGTTGTTTTTTCTTTGCAATTTCCAAGGCTGTATGTGAATCATCACCATAAAATTCGAAACTGGCATCAAATCCGCCAATTTTTTCAAGTATAGAACGACGGAACCATGCGTTTCCAGCCAACATGACACCACCCTTTTTCAAAACTTTTGTAGTGAACAAATGGATAGGGGGAAGAACATATCGTTGCAGTGCAGTAACTGTCCATGCGGATGAATAATCAGTTGAAAATTCACAGAGTCCTGCGACTGATACGACGTTTGGATTATTAAAATTATACAATGCACGATCGATCCAGTTTTGATGAGGAACACAATCTGCATCCAGGGTTGCGATTAATTCACCAGTAGATACAGTGAACGCCTTTTGCCGTGCAGCGTGGGTACCTTTAATTGTTTCCTGTACCAGGATGACATCAGGTGCATATTTTTTTACTAATTCCGCAGTGTGGTCGGTACTGTTGTTATCACATACAATAATTTCAATTTCAACAGATTGTCCGCGGTATTTTTTTTGCATAGCTACCAACGGTTGCAAACATGCATCAATATAGTCCTGTTCATTGAATGCTGGGATTAACACTGAAATCTTTTTTGGATTCATATATAGGTAAAGTATATGTCAGTTTTAATAAAAAGGGTATTTTGTCAATTCACGTAAAATGATGTATAACGTGTACATGATACATCCATGGGAACAGGAATATAGAAATCCGACGTTTATCACACTGGGTACAGAACCGATCAGTGATATGCGTGATTTTATGAAATGGCTACGACGTAAACAAAAAGTCGACATGACTGATTTTGTGGTATTTGATGCAGGATGCGGAAATGGTAAAAACCTGAAATATGCCGTGGAACATTTTTGTGCATCGGGGATTGGATATGATATTTCAAAAACAGCGATTGATCACGCAAAACAATTACGAGACGGGTTTCCCATTGATTATCATGTACGGTCTATTGGTGAACCGTTTGAATTACCAGATGATTCCGTAGATCTGATTATTGATGCAACCAGTTCACATGCATTGAATGCACATGAGCGTGAAATATATTTAAAAGAAGTTTCTCGTATATTAAAATCTGGTGGATATTATTTTTTGCGCACATTGGCACTGGAGGGTGATACTAATGCAAAAAATTTAATAAAACAATTTCCAGCGACTATTCCAAACAGTTACATATTGCCGGGTACCACCATGGCTGAACGGGTATTTACCATGGACGATATTAAAAAAGATTTTGGAAATGATTTTGAAATATTGTTCAGTGAAAAAACCAACGGATACCAAAAGTGGGGGAATCAATCCTACAAACGTAATTATTGGGTGATGTATTTACAAAAGAGGTAATTTGTGATTAAGTGATAAAAACTATTATAAATGAATAAACTAGAGAAAACTATCATTAGTAATCTGGAAAATTTTTTAGCAAAAGCATATAGTACGTTAAATCATGACCCAAATCATCTTTTCGTAAAAGACGATTTGGGGAATAATTTATTTATGTATGAAGATGATTTATTTTTTCTGAGAATTAATTTTATTGGTATTGAGCATGGCGTAGAGTTACATGTTGTTTACTTTAAAAATGGCGTAGATACACCAAAACCAGTGTGGTCATTATCACTGCACTCAACGGTTTTTATAAAGGAACAATTTTCTATGATCCAAGATTTTAGAAAAAGTATTAATCACATGCACAAATACAACGGGGAATCATTACCAATAAAAGGTCCTAATGCATCGACCATAGGAAGGTATAAATATGATCACGTTTCGATCAAGGACTGGAAAGAGTTTAAAAATCGTTCCGAGACAATTTTGATCAATGAAAAAAAAGCATTTGAATCTCGTTATGAAGGCGGGTTATTAATGCCAGTAGAGTCATTAGAAAAAATGTGGTCTGAATATGTATCCAGACATAAGAGAATACATGAATTACCAGATGAACACGATCATTTGTTTCAAGGGTATACCTATGTACCATTTTCATTTTCATGGCCTGCATAATTTATATATAAAAGCCTGCGGGCTTTTTTTGTTTCCTATTTTCTGTATACTCAACAATATGAACAAAGAACAGCTCCAGCAGAAAATAACGGAACTGGAACAGGAAATGTATGCTCCTGATTTTTGGAGTGACAAGGATCATGCTCAATCTGTATTAAAAGAAATTGATGAGCTGAAAGCAAAATTAGAAGGTGCTGGAAAATATGACAAAGGCGATGCGGTACTTTCCATTTTTACTGGAGCAGGAGGGGATGATGCAGAGGATTTTTCAGCAATGCTGTTAAATATGTATAAAAAATATTCTGAAAACCAGGGATGGAATTATGTAACCATTGATGCGAATGAAAACAGTATGGGTGGATATCGCAGTGTATCAATAGAAATTCATGGGAAAAATGCATATGGAAAATTAAAAAATGAATCAGGTGTGCATCGATTGGTGCGCATGAGCCCGTTCAATGCAAAAGGAAAACGCAACACCAGTTTCAGCATGGTGGAAATTCTGCCAAAATTTGAAAAAGTAGATTTCATCATTCCAGAATCAGAAATGGAAATTAGTTTCTCAAAATCAGGTGGAGCAGGAGGACAGAATGTAAACAAACGGGAAACTGCAGTTCGCATGACGCATGTTCCAACAGGATTATCAGTGTATGCGACAGCAGAACGTAGTCAGGAAGCTAACCGTGATGCGGCATTGAAACTATTGTCTGCAAAGGTATGGAAATTACACGATGAACAGGAACGTGCACATGCGCGCGGTATGGCGATCTCTGCAACGACTGATAAT
>CALDKO010000069.1 GCA_937898165.1 uncultured bacterium
ATTCTTGTCATCTGCCTTATAAATATTACTTAGGAAAAACTCTTTCAAGAGTGCTCGTGCGGTACTATCACTATCTGCACCTAATTTTTCTGTATCAGGCATATTCGATAGTGCATATGCACAACGTCGCATTTCACGTAATGTTAGCGGTTGAAACACTGGTAATGCATCACGACTGTCGCGTGTTTTTTCGAAGTTTCTTTTAAAATCTGTTCTCAATCGATCGGCAAATTGTATTAATGCACGAATAACATTTAAATCGAATTCTTGGATTTTGTTTATTGGAAGAGCTTCATTTTTAATTCCATTTACATATTTATCCCAAATCTTAACGAATTCATTTTTATCCATGTTCAATTCGTATGTAAAATCAACCAGTGACTCTACTCCACGTGCAACACGTAGTGCTTCTGATGCATTATATGGCTCTTCTTTACCTTTTGGTTCATCGTCTTTGGTTTTTCTATGTAATGCTGGATAATCTATTTCTATTGAAACCATACGACTCTTTGTTGCAAACTGAGGCTCAAACGTTCCTGGATAATTTGGGTTCATAGAACATGCAAACAATACTGAAGGAAGAGCTTCTACTGTTTTTCCAGAGCTCGTTTTTAATGTCATAGCACGTTTTTCATCAAATACTGCATGAAGAAATATTTGAGCTTGTTCTGGCATAGCGTTTAATTCATTAAAATAAACTAACGCTCCTGGTGTTTGAATACCAGACAATACTGATGAAGGAACACGGACTGTTTGTGTTGCTCCATTTTTTGCTTCTAGGATTACATCTTCTGCAAGTTCATATTCTGTTGTCCATTTTGTACAGTCAATTGCAAAATATGGTCTGTTGCCTTTTTCTTTACTAGCAAACATTTTAATCAATACATCTTTTCCGGTTCCAGCATGTCCATAGAGGTTCAAAATACCTTCCTGCAAATCTCCCTGCATTTTGAAATGCTTCGCCATCTGTTCCAAATATTGTTCAGTTGTTGGATCTGCTACCCAGTGATTTTGCCATTTTGGCACATATCCTTTTCCGTTTTCATCAATAGTATTTTCTTTTTTTACATGATCCATTCTTTTGAAAAATACAATATGATTTTCTACACAGAACGTACCGTATTCTTTTATTTTTTGTTTATATGTTTCTTGCCATTCTTTATCAATAATATCATCACGTTCACCTCTTTTTGCACGCGTTGCAAAAAATGTAGATATATCTTCTCTCTTTTGTTTATCCTGTTCTTTTAATGAACCATTCTCCCATGCATTCATATGTTGTTTAACTACTTTAAAATTTTCTGCCGTAACATAAGATGACGGAACTGCATCTCCGCGGTAGGTAAACATACCCAGTCGCCACTCATCTTCATTTTGAAGACTTTCATATAGTCGTGAAGTTTTCTTTATACCCTTACTATCAGTAATAATTACATCCACATCTCCGTAAAAATCTTTCGGGTTAATTCCTGGACCTTTTGATTGTTGATCCAAAACAAATGTTAGATCTGTTTTTACCTCCAGTTTTTCTTTTACTTTTCCTTCAAAGCGAGGAAATTGAACACCACCAAACAACACCATTTGCTGACCTGTTTCGGCGATTAAATTTGTTCCCCCGCGTTCAATAGCACCATATGAATTGGCGATTGCAACTTTTAAACTACGGTCGAGTTCTTTTGCAGCTTCTGGATTATTTTTTCCTAATTCCTTGATTTCATCTTCCAAAACTCGTTTAGCTTCACTGGTTCCTAAATATTGTTCGGCTTCTTCACGTGTAGTGAATTGCTTACTCTTTAATCGTTCAGCTAAACTGGTTACATCACCAGATAATGTTTGCACGACTGTGTCAGTACGTTCCACAGCTTTTTCTCGTACCTGTGCATATTCCAACTGGAATTTTTTATTGAATGTATCAGCAATAGCTACCAAATCAGTACGAGCTTTTGTAATACTGTTTGCAGCTTCAAAAGCCTCGATTGGACAATCCTGAAGGAGTGCTCCTAATCGAGCTTTCAATTGAGGAAAACGAAATTCCATCCAATCATCAAATTCATTTTTATTTACTAACTTTTCAAGTTGGTCTTTCGTTCCTTTCATTAAATTATCCAAATCTTCAACGATTTTTGAACCTTCTCGCCCGAACAATTCCATTGCGGCTTTATTTACATCTTCTACTAATTTTCGTGCACGTTCACGATTAGCCAGGTCAAGAGCGCCTTCAATAGGTTTTATTTTATCGAGCAATGTACGCAGTTCATTAATAGTTGAGATTGAAACCTGACCACTCTGTAATCTTGTTTCGACATCCGTTAAATATTTTTCTGCTTCCTGTGTTGCATATTCTTTTTCTTTATCAGAAATAGCTTTTTCAATTCCTTCAGTCACAAATTGTATCTGATCGGGACTCATGTTTTGTGATCGCAACACCTTTCGCAAATCATTTAAATTAGACCGCAGAGATAACACTTCATTAATGTCACCAACTAATCCAATTTTTGGTAAAATCTGATTTTCCCAATCCTTTTTTATCGGTTCCAAATTCTCGATAGTTGCCTCATCATATGATTTTTCATTTTTATTTTTCTGACTAAAAATATTTTCTATATCGACATTGGTAGTAAGATTCTGTGCCTTTCTTTTTGATAAAGCTGTCCCTAGTGAATCATAATCAACATCATACAATACCAAATGCCCCTCTGCATTAATTCCACGAATACGTCCCTGTGAATCAAAACTCACATTAGAAACTCCTGGCATTTTCTTTACCTCTTCCAATGTATCTTTTGTAATCATTACTAAATCATCGGCAGTATAAAACAGGAAAAAAGCACCTGTCGGATCCAACCGTAGGTTTTTAATCTGGGAATATTTTTTTGGTAACTCGGCGTATTCGGTTTTCCATGTGCCTGGTTCCCCGCTCATATCTAATCGAACAATATCTGCGGGTGTTCCTTCTTGACAAAAGTACAACACATCACTGTTGGTAGAATCGACGGCAATATTGTCTCGAACTGATGGTAAATCTACAGAAAAAATTGCTTTTCCGTCAATATCATCAGTGGATACAATATTTATTCCAACGTCGGTTAAAATTGATGAGTATTTACTATTTAAATCTTTCAATTGATTTTTTCTTGTTAAAATAGATACTAATTTACTTTCTAAATCTTTTGGTATTTTATTAACATTACCTAGTGAATATTTAACCCAGTCTTGGGGACCCAAAAAAATATTCTGATCATTTTTTGTATTATACGCGACAAATGTAGCATTTTGCTCGTCAACAAATATAATATATTTATCATTATCGATAACCATTGAATGTTTATCAAGATTTTTTGGGACAAAATCAAAATTACTACTACTTGTACTCACCCAATTCCCAAGTGTATCTATTGTTGGGAACTTTTTTTTAAGAGCAACTTTTATCAGTGTTGGTAATTGTTTGTATTCACTTTCATAAATAACTGAAGTACTATTAAGTCTAAAACCTAAATCATTAATAGTTTTATATATACCCAGGCTTTCTTTCAACTCTAACTTAGTCATTACTACCTGTAATTTATCATTAAAAATTTGGGCATCTTTTAAATTTTTCTGAGCATAAATTGTATAATCACGCCAAGGTAGCACGACATTTGTATTTTCTTTATTACCAATATTATCTAATGATTTTGCAATTAACTCAAGTTCCAGTTCTGGTAATTTCTCCTCTACTACCTTATCGGTATGGTGGGTTTCAAGATTTTCCATAATATATTAATTGTATCACGAAAAAAACCAACGTAAAGCTGGTTTTTTTCTATTTTTAATTCTCTTATTTCCCACTCATTATTTTCTGCAATTCCGCCTGATGTTCACGCATTACGGTCATCATTGCTGCCTGCTCTCCAATTCCCTGTTTTTTCTTTGCTTCGACTTCATTTTGGATTTTCTTGAAGAAATCTGGGTTTTTTTCAACTAATTCCAAAATCATATCTAATTGTTCATCCGGAACACCGGCTGCTTTTAATTTTGATCCTAGTAATTTTTTTAATACAAATTTTTTAAACATATACGCATTATATACCATAATCTATGCTAAAATAAAAGCATCATGAGCCGTATTGAAAACCTCCAAAAACTCCATGAACACCATAATAATATATGCGTGTGTAGTCTAAAAGAAAGTGCTATTCAGCCAGTTTTTGGTAATGGAAATCCAACTTCAAAAATTGTATTCATTGGCGAAGCTCCCGGAAAAAAGGAAGACGAAACGGGAATTCCGTTTGTGGGTGCAGCTGGAAAATTTCTTGCTGAAATGCTCAAAAGTATTGGGTTGAGACGTGAAGATATTTATATTACAAACATTGTAAAATACCGACCACCAGAAAACCGCGACCCGACACCTCTTGAAAAAGAACAGTGTTCAGATTGGTTGCGTGCAGAACTCGAATTTATCAAACCAACATTAATTATTTTCCTGGGACGTCACTCCATGAACCACTTCTTTCCTGATTTAAAAATCTCTGACGCGCACGGGAAATTAATTCAGACTATGCTAAATAATTTTCCTACTCACTATTTTCTACCACTATATCACCCAGCGGCGGCCCTATATAATGGTGGATTACGCACAGAATTATTAAAAGATTTTAAAAAAATTCCTGGAATTTTAAAGAAAATTAAGAAATAAAAGCACAAATGCGGGGAAAAGAAATGACAACAATATTTACTAATTTTTTACGCCGGATCTCAGAAGGTGGCATGTTTAATCCGTTGCGATCTATCAACTATTATAATTTGAATTTGTCACACCCCAACACGCCATATCAAAAGCTGCTAGAAGATGCTTTTGGTAACAAGGATGGATCA
>CALDKO010000070.1 GCA_937898165.1 uncultured bacterium
CGAGTTGTGAAATTGTAAAATTAAATTGTTCTGACAACGGCATCAGTTTTTGCTGTAGTGTATGTGTAATTCGATCCGCATCAGGATTTGCCGGCAGTGCAAAAATAATTTCAGACACATCTGTACCTTTTTGATTGATTAGTTTAATCAAGGCTTTAATTCGGAACTGTTCATCCATTTCCGTATCAAGTAAGTTTCCAAGGTTTCCCAGAACAAAATATTGGCCGTGATATGTTTGTGATTTTTCAAAAGCTTCAATATCCTGATCTTTCTCGACAATTAACAATATCGAGCTGTCACGTGTATCATCACGAACAATCGGTGATGTGGTAATGTTTTGATCATTCGTGGTGAAATATTGAAAACTAACCGGGCATAATTTTACTGTTTTTCGAGTATCGGTAATTTTATCTTGCAGTTCTCGAATAAAATCAGGATTTGATTGCACGACAAAATAAGCAAATCGCTTTGCTTGTCGTCGTCCAATTCCTGGGAACTTGGTAAACAAATGTGCCAATTGTTCAAATGGTGTCTGCATAATGTATTTTAAAATATTTAAATTATTTTATTTGAGCATTACAATTATACTTGGATTAATGCTTAGCTGCCAGAAACTTCTGCGAAAATATAATAATTTGAATATTTTTAATTTACTTTAAAAGTTATCATCCACAAATCCATTTCCAGAACCTGCAGCATCGGCTGCAAAATCTGCAAAATCTCTTTTTTCAACTTCGATGAATGTTGTTTTACTTCCGTCGAATACTAATTCTACCATTCCTGTTGCACCATTACGGTGTTTTTCAATGAGGATCTCTGCAATTTGTGACTCAGATTCCTTGTCGCGGTGAATGAACATTACTACGTCGGCATCCTGCTCGATAGATCCGGAATCACGCAAGTCTGACAATCGAGGTCGTCCTCCACGTGTTTCCACAGAACGGTTCAACTGTGAAAGGGCAATAACAGGAACATTAAGTTCACGAGCCAATCCTTTCAACGATCGTGAAATCTCAGTTACCTGGTTTACCATGGAATCAAAGTTTTTTGTGGTGGTAATCAATTGCAAGTAGTCGATGATAAGCAATCCGAGTCCGTGTTCCATCTTCATTCGTCGTGCAGTTGATCGCATTTTTAGGATTGAGTTTCCAGCCTGGTCATCGATCAAAATCGGAGCTTTTTGTAGGCGACTCATTGCATCGGTTAGATCAAGCCAATCCTGTTCGCGCAAATTACCGGTTTTCATTTTCCAGTTATCAACGTTCGCTTCTGCAGATAACATACGATCCATTAATGACAGTGCGGACATTTCAAGTGAGAATATTCCAACAGGAATATTATGGTTCAGTGCTGCTTTTCGTGCGATATCCAATGCAAATGAAGTTTTACCCATGGATGGTCGTGCAGCTAGGATAATCAGGTCTGATTTTTGGAAACCAGCAAGCTTATCATCAAGTCGTTTAAATCCAGATGGTACACCACGGAGTTCATGTTTATTGTCTGCTAGCTTTTGAATTGTCTCGTATGTTTCTGGTAAAATATCACGCGCTGTTACGAATTTCTTTACTCGTCCAGAGTTATTGGTGACTTCCAGTACTCTTTTTTCAGCCTCGCCTAATACTTCCTCGATCTCTTGTCCTTCCTGATACCCAAGCTCTGAAATATCATCTCCAACAGAAATTAAGTTTCGAAGACTTGATTTTTTTGCAACAATATCAGCATAGTGTCCGATGTTTGTTGATGCTGGAACCATTGTTACTAATTCATTCAAATAATCTACTCCACCAATAGAATCAATTACTTTTCGTTCGCGCAGTTTTGTAGTAAGGGATACTAAATCGATCGGTTCATTTTTATTTACCAAGTCAATCATTTCACGATAAATCATTCCATGTTTTTCAACATAAAAAGTTTCTGGGAAAATAGTATCCATAATATCATGGACTCCGATAGGACGAACCATAATAGAACCCAGCAATGCTTTTTCTGCATCGATGTCTTGTGGTGGAATTCGGACAATGGTTGAGCCAATTTTTTGTTTCATATTATTAACATAGCATGGAGTTCAAACTCGGTGAAGTGTACAATAGTGTGGAGAGATTGGGGAAAAAATTTGCGTGAATTTTATCAAATAGTGTATACTATTCCTAACTATGGACAATCCTTCAGAAATTACCTATATCGGAAAAACTGACTTCCGAAATACGATGACAAAATTTGGTATCAAAGCCAAGGATCGTTTTCGTCATTTATATATTATTGGAAAATCTGGAACAGGAAAGACGACTCTTTTGGAAAACATGATTGTGCAGGATATTTATCATGGTAATGGTATTGCCTTTATCGACCCACACGGTGAAAGTGCTGATAAAATTTTAAGTTATATTCCAACATCGCGAATCAATGATGTTATTTACTTTTTCCCAGGGGATAATGAATACCCAGTCGCATTTAATCCAATGGAAATTTCAGATAATGCATCTGCTGCCGAGCGATCCCTGATTACTGATGGATTAATGACGGTATTTAAAAAAATCTGGCCTGATGCGTTTTCAGGACGAATGGAATATATTTTAAACAACACCATGCTCGCTCTTTTGGAATATCCAGAGCCAAGTTTATTGGGTATTAACCGGATGTTAACTGATAAAGATTTTCGTAAACGAGTAATTGCAAATATTCAAGACCCAACCGTGCGAAATGCATGGGACGAATTAATGAAATGGGATGATAAACGATGGAGTGAAGCCATTGCAGCGTTGGTAAACAAAATTGGACAATTTACAACCAATCCAATAATTCGAAATATTATTGGACAAGGAAAATCAACATTCAATTTCCGACAAGCCATGGATGAGCGAAAGATCATTATCATGAACATGTCGAAAGGTCTAATCGGAGAACAAAGTGCAACATTGCTCGGTGCTCTTTTGATTACGAAAATTTATTTGGCAGCCATGTCACGCGAAAACTTAAATCCAGAACAAAAAGCAGTAATGGCGCCCATGTATTTTTACGTGGATGAGTTCCAAAACTTTGCCAACGATTCATTCGCAAACATCTTGTCAGAAGCCCGAAAATATAAACTTGCACTGACGGTCGCTAACCAATTCATCGCACAGATGGAGGAAACCATCCGTGATGCGGTATTCGGAAACATGGGAACCACGATTACATTCCGAGTTGGACCACTGGATGCGGAATTTATGGAACGAGTATTTGCACCAGTTTTCAATGGTGAAGATTTACAGAATATTTCATTTGGACAAGTTTTCTTAACACTATTGATTGACGGTATGGCGTCAAAGCCGTTTTCCGCAGCAACTCTTGGTCCGATTCAGCCACTTGAAACACCTCAGCGCGATTTAGTTATTGATACATCACGAGCTAATTATGCTCGAAAACGTATTGAAGTCGAAGAGAAAATAATGGGGTGGTTTACCGATCAGCGCGCAGTGTATAAAAAAGACACTTCAACAGAAACAATAACAAAACCAAAAACATATATTGTTCCAACAGTAACACCTTCAGTGCGAAACGATGCAGTAAAGAGTACTCCTGTACCCAAGAAAGATAGTGTATCTAAACCAGTAAGTACGACTCAGTCTAAAAAAACAACACCAAAGCCAGAAACAGTAAAAGAAGCTCCTATTGTATTATCATCTGAAATGAACAACCTACTCGATCAATTGGAGTTTACTGGTAATACAACAATAACTAATGAATCTGAACCTGTTCCAACTAAAACTGTAGTAACATCAGAAAAAGTTCCACAGCAAATACCTCCTCAAAAAGAAAAAGTATTAGACAAGCCAGTAAAAGATCGTGCAGCAAAACCAGAAACAAAAAATGTATTGATGGAAGCTCTTGAAAAAGCAAAAGCATTGAAAGCAGTAGAGGATGCAAAAAAACCACCTGCAGTTGAAAAACCAATACACGACCAAACAGCCTTAAAAGAAACATTGCAACAATTTAAAAAAACCGAGGAGCCAATAATAAAAAAAGAATCCCAAAATAAAAATCAGCAACAAGTGACAACTCCTCTGCAACCAACAACATCCAGTACCGTTCGTGAAGTTCCAGAAGACATACTTAAAAGGTTATTAGAATAATAGATTGATGTGTATATGAAAATAAATAAGTTAATAGTATTCATCTTTACGATGAGTATCTTTTTTGGTGTTACGCACAATGCCTATGCTGATGTTCTTATTAATGAAATTGCATGGATGGGAACTGTAACGTCGGTTAATGATGAGTGGATAGAGTTATTTAATAATGGAACTGCACCAATAATTCTAGATGGGTGGACATTGCAAGCAAGTGACGGGTCACCAGTTATCTCCTTGAAAGGAACATTGAGCGCTGGTGGATATATGTTATTAGAACGAACTGACGATACATCAGTTCCAGGAATTACTGCGGGTATTATTTATTCTGGCGCCCTGGGAAACGAGGGTGAGACATTAGTAATAAAGAATAATACAGAACAAGTCATGGATACTGTTGCTATGACAGGAGGTTGGGTTGCCGGGAACGCAAGCACAAAAGAAACCATGCAGAGGAACGGATCAGATTGGGTTACAGGAACTGCAACACCGGCCGCACAAAATATTTCAAATAATACTACGAATAATAATTCTGGATCTGGAACAGGAAATACTGGTGGGAATAGTGGAGCAGGCGGTTCTACAAGCAATACGCCAACAACCCCGGTGGTTATAAAACCTAGAGATGAGGAAAAAGATACAACCATTCAAATTGAACCAGACCCAGTATATTCATCACGAATGATTACACCTGATATTTTTATACAGCAGGTTCCACTCGATTTCAGTTCAGAAGTTAAAAAAGATGGTATTTTTGAAACTTCCCGCGGCCGGTTTGAGTGGTCAATGGGCGATGGTGGGTCGTTTGTTTTTACTAAAAGTACACCATTTAATTACACTTATCAGGAACCAGGGCAATACGTAATTATATTACGATATTATTCAAATATATTTAAAAAAGAACCCGATACAATTCACAAGAAAACAATTACCGTAATTCCGGCGACTATTTCTATTACTACAAATATCAGTGGAACAATTATACTGACCAATAATTCAGATAATGATATTGATTTAGGAAATTGGAAATTACGTTCAGGAAACAATGAATTTACATTTCCATTATTTACAATTTTGCAAAAAGATTCAAAAATAAATATTCCAGAGTCTATTCATAAACTACATTCAAAAAATGTAACGTTAGTTACTCCGAACGGATATAGAGCATCCCAAAAATCAAATAATTATAACTACAAAAACATAGACAACGAAAGCACTGGAGAATCAATAGTATCTTCTGATGAATATCAGTCTTTATTTCAAAAAACTGACACACAAGAGGGCACTACGGCAATAATTCTAAAACCACTACCATATCATACAATTCTGTGGGTGATTATATTTGTAATAGTACTTACAATAGGTACTTTTGGATTTCATATTCTCATACATAAAATGGAACGTGCTGATGAAAATAAATCAGTTCAAGAAAACAGATAATTGTGATATAGTCCTTGTATATGTATTTATTGGTAGGACTTGGAAATCCAGGCTTAAAATATGAACAAACCCGACATAATGTAGGCTGGATTGTGTTAGATAATTTATTTCCAGACTCTGATTGGAAAGAAAACAAATACGCAAAATGTACTGAAACCCACGAGGAAATTGGTGATACAGTAATTCATGCGATCAAACCACAGACATTCATGAATGAATCTGGGATTTCTCTTGAATACTTTGTTCAAAAAGAGGGAATTGATCCACAGAATACTATTGTTGTATATGACGACATTGATTTACTTCTTGGAAAAATCAAAATTTCGTTTGATCGGGGGAGCGGTGGGCATAATGGGATCAAGTCAATTGAGGAGCATTTGGGAAGTCGCGAATTCATACGAATCAGAATTGGAATTTCTAGATTACTCGAAAACGGGGAATTAATAAAACCAAATGTACTTGGTCATTTTGAATCATCAGAACTCGAAATACTAAAAAAAGTTTCTAAAACAGTAGAATCAATACTTAAAACTATTTTTGTAGAGGGAAAGGAGAAGGCTATGACTAATTTTAACCAATAAAAAACAACCAAAATATGGTTGTTTTTTATTGCATTATTCAGCTACTGCCAATGTCATACGGTGTTCTTTTGGATCAAACAAAGTAATTTTGAATGAATATGATTTTCCAAGTGAAAGTTTTTCTTTCAATTTCTTTTCATCACCAAATTCTGAAACGTGGATCAAACCTGCAACACCTTCTTCGATTGCAACCAATGCACCATGTTTATTGAATTTAATAACTACTCCTGAAACGATATCGTCTTTTTTGTATTTTCCTTCAACTTTTGTCCACGGATTTTCTTTCAAAGCCTTGATAGACAATGAAATTTTTCCATTTTTGATTTCGATAATTTTTGCTTTTACCTTATCACCAAGTTTGAATAATACTCGAGGATCGTCAACCAATGACCAGTCCATTTCTGAAATGTGAACCAAACCTTCAAGATTGTTTTCAATTCGGAGGAATACTCCAAAATCTACGATTCCTGAAACTTCACAGTCCAACATGTCGCCAACACTGTATTTGGTAGCAATTTCTTTCTTTTCTTCCTTGATGTTTCCTTTTTCAGAGAAAATTAATTTTCCTTCTTTTGGATTAACACCAATCACCATAAGTGATAATTTCTTTGAAACGAGTTTTTTAAGTTCTTTCAAGATTTCATCCTTATCACCATCGTCAACGCGAGGGTAGTGCTCAGCTTTTAATTGTGATGCTGGAAGGAATCCTTGGATACCTTGCCATTCAACCATCAATCCTCCTTTGTTAGCTTCTTTAACCGGAAGTTCAAGGATTTCTCCTGACTTCATGATTTTATCAGCATCAGACCAAACGAGTGCTTGTCGAGCTTCTTTCAACGAAAGTTCTACATAACCATTTTCATTTTCTGTTTCGATAACTTTACCTTTTATAGTATCGCCAACATTAATGTTTTTGATCATGTCTTTCGCGTTTAGAAATTCGCGTCCGTAGATGATACCGGTTCCGTACACACCCAAATCAATGTACATAGTAATACCTGATGTAGTGATAACAGTTCCTTCTAATAAATCGCCTAGTACCAAAGGTTTATAACCGTCTCCAGTCATAATATCTTTCATAACGTCAGCTGCTTCAATTTTTGTCATATGTTATTGGCTCGTCACTTCTTTCCGCAACCGAAACAGAGTAGGAAAGGGTTAATTAACAAGCATTAATTGCTAATAATAGACCTATAGAAAATAGCACGAAATATGATATTTGTAACTATTGACATAACTAAATTTATTAGTATGATATAACAAAATCAAAAATATAAATATATGTTAAAAATTTATGTATTAAAGCAAAGAAAAAAACCACTTTCTGGGCAGAAATCAAAAAAGAAAGTACTTGTATCAACATGTGGTTGGGCCTGTAAAGCCATTGGTGACGGTAAAATACTTAGTAAGTTTGAATTAGTAAACAAAGATGAGTATTTTATTGCCCCAAATGATGTAATAGTTTCAGGAAAACAGTTTGCAGGATCTATTTTAAAAATTAAAGTCTCTGAATTTTTGAAAATTAAAAGAAGATCTCTGGAAAAGTTGCAAAGTCAAATACAAGCACCAGCAGATGCAACTCTTGTTTTTCAGAGAGCTGTAAAATAATAACCATGAAGCCTTTTAAGGTAATTATCAAACAACGGGGACGCGTCCCAGATGTAGTCTCTGTTGTAGATAAAAACGATATAGGCTACAAAGTTTTATCAGGTGAAATTACTAAAACTATTCCGTTTGGAACGATAGAATATATTTGTTCCTATTCCCGGATAATGCATAAAAGGATAAAAACAAAACCAGCAATCTAATTGCTGGTTTTTTATTCCTCACGATCAATTTTTGTAACATCAATTAATTCAAGTTCAATGCCTGTTCCTGAAATTCTCATAACATCTTTATCAACTTTTTTGAGTTCCTTGGTTGATGCGTTGTAATGATTTGCAACAGTATTCAGGGAAGTTCCTAGTTTATTGTGATAATCTTCGTATGTTTTTAAATGCTTACCCAACTCATCCACGCGTTTGATAATATCTTTTGCTGTTTCCTCGATCTGCATGGCCTTTAAGCCTTGTAAAACGGTTTGTAAATATGCCAGGAAGCTGGTAGGAGATACAATAATAACTTTGTATTTACTTGCAGCACGTTGGATTAGGTTTTCAGATTCTTCGCGGAGTGCGCCAACCTTGTTGGTTAGTAAATCATAATAGATAGCTTCATGGGGAATGAACATGAATGCAAAATCCATAGTATTTTCGTTTGGTCGAATATATTTTGCAGTTTCTGCAATTCGATTTTTTAAATCGTTCACAAACAATTTTTCGAGCTTATCCTTTTCAGTCGGATCTTGCATCTCAACCATTTTGTTATAATTTTCCAAACTGAACTTTGAATCGATGCAGATTACCTTGTCTTTAATAAAAACAACTGCATCAACAATTTCACCGTTCAAAAATCCATATTGCATTTGGAAAGAATTTGGTGGCAGTACATTTTTTAACAACGTTTCCAAATAATATTCACCCAACACTCCACGCTGTTTTGGGTTTTTTAAAATATCCTGGAGTGATTGCAATTGATCTGCAAAACCCATAACCTGTTTTCCAGTTTCCTTAACCTCTGTCAGTTCACGGGTGATTTCTCGGATTAATGTTTGCGACTCAGTAAATTGTTTTTCCAGAGATTGTTGGACAATGTCAGATGATCGATTCATTTTCGTATCAACCACTTCTGACATTTTATGCATGCGATCATCAACAGTACGTGATACCTCATTTAATTGTTGAAGTATTAATTTAAGCCCTGTATCATCAGTTTTTTGATCATTTTGCTTGATAAAACTGATATAAACTAAGAGTCCCAGTATTGCGATTCCAATTATAATTATTGCGATTTCCATATGTCGACATAATATCACTTTTGGAAAAAATATGATACACTATGACCATATGTCACTTCAAGAAACAATAAAATCAGGTATCAAAGACGCAATGAAAGCAAAGGATTCTGTTCGTTTGACTGTTTTGCGTGGATTATCAACGGCGTTTATGAATGAACTGGTTGCAACTAATCGCACACCACAATCTGAATTATCAGATGATGAAACATTGGCTGTAATTTCTCGAGAAGCAAAAAAACGCAAAGATTCAATCAATCAATTCACTAATGGTGGACGTTTGGATTTGGTAGATATTGAAGAGGCTGAATTAAATATTTTAAATGAATTTTTACCAATTCCAATGTCACATGCAGAAATTTTACCTATTATTCATGCAAAAATTGCATTATTAAATGCTGATAAATCAAAAGCAGGCATGGTTACAGGTTTGGTTATGAAAGAGTTAAAAGGTAAAGCTGATGGTGACGATGTTAAAAAATTAGTAGATGAACTGTTAGCGTAATACTAACGAATATATGAAACTTGAATCTCTTGAAAAATACAATTCCAATGATCAAAATAACCAAGAATTATATTTGAAGATTCTAGAGGAGCTTAATCTTCCAGAGAGAATCTATAATAATAGATTAACTAGATTGATTGAATTCAACAGAATTTGTGAGCGAATAAAAAATGACACCGCTCATTTAAACAGAATGAGGGAAAATACTCAAAAGCAAATACAGGAAGATCAAACGGGATTAAGTGAAGTAGATGGATTTGATAAAACTAGGCTTGAAAATGATATTTTGGAAAGTTCTGATAAGTTAGATATTATTAATTTTTATATTACTAAATATATAACATAATTTTATGATTAAAATTTTACTAAAATGGTTAGCGTTAACTGGTGCAGTACTTGCAACTTCATATCTAGTTTCAGGTATTAGTGTTAGTTCGTTTTTAACAGCATTGTTTGTTGCCTTGATCATTGGTTTGATTAACACGTTTATAAAGCCAGTGGTATCGTTACTAACATTACCAGTAAACATTCTGACTCTTGGATTGTTTGGAATTATTCTGAATGCATTATTCTTTTGGTTTGCGTCATTAGTTATTGCAGGATTTACAATTACCGGTTTTGTTCCAGCACTGATTGGATCAGTGGTTGTCTCATTGATTATGTGGATTATTGATTTATTTATTTAAATAGAAATCCTTCGTCAAAATATGACGAAGGATTTTTTGTATAGAAAACTATTTTATGATACAGTCAAGTTATATGAACAATTCTTTACTCGCAATTAAAAGTTTTTTGCGAAAACCAAAATTATTAATTACCCACAGCGGAAGTTTTCATGCAGATGATGTTATGGCTTGTGCAATTTTACAAATTTACTTTTTATCAATTGGATATCGTACTAAAATAATTCGCACCCGTGATCCAAAAGTATTTCCTACAGGTGATGTTGTTTTTGATGTTGGTGGAATTCGTAACGATGAAGAAAACCGATTTGATCACCATCAACCAGGTGGGGCAGGATCTCGTTCAAACGGGGTTCCGTATTCATCGGTTGGATTAGTATGGAGAAAATTCGGACCACTACTGTGCCAAGACTGTGAACAGTTGATCGAAAAAATTGATCAAGAAGTAATTCAGTATATCGATGCTCGTGATAATGGGTATGATCTAACAGATGACCAGAAACCTGATGGCACCGAATCATTCTATGCATCATTTTACATGATAGAACGAAGTACCTGGAAAGAATCCTTAGACGAAGATGACGCCGACATTTTAAAGCGTTTTAAACGAGCTGTTAAAAAAGCTCAATGTTTTTTCAAAAGATATTTTGAAATTAATCGTGTGAACATAGAAGCTGCGGAAAAAATTAAAAAAATTTATCAGAATAGTTCTGATAAAAAAGTATTGATTTTTGATCAAAATTTTACTAGAACAGTTTTTGTTGCGAATCTGGTTAATTTTACTGAACCGTTAGTATATATTTATCCGGATCGAGCGGGAACATACAGTGTAGAGGTAGTACCAAAGAATTTTGGAACATTTGAACATAGAATTAGTTTTCCGATAGCGTGGGCAGGATTACATGATACAGAACTTGAGAAAGTTTCTGGAATTCCAGAGTTAATCTTTTGTCATAATAAGGGGTTTTTATGTAAAACAAAAAACTTGGAAAGTGCAAAAAAGGTGGCTGCTATAGCTCTTGGAAATCAGTAATTTGATTTTTTCTTAAAAGTATGTTATTTTGAATACCTTATGGCACTCATAGATGAAGTACAAATTAATGTTTCTGCAGGACGCGGTGGTGACGGTGTTGTTCGTTGGCGTCGTGAAAAATCTAAACCTTGGAGTGGTCCAGGTGGTGGAAACGGTGGACGTGGTGGAGATGTCTATATTGAAGCAGTATCTGATATTGCTTATTTGGATTACTATCGACATACAAAAGATTTCCAGGCACAGCACGGTGAAGC
>CALDKO010000071.1 GCA_937898165.1 uncultured bacterium
ACGCGGAGAGCTTTTTTTGCGTTTTGTAGATTAGGCATAGTTTAAATTAAATAATATTTGAGAGCTTTGCATATAAAATCCACAAATTGGTAGAATTAGTGGGTATGAAACATATATAACCTGTCAGGAGAACAGAAATATGTTTCAATGAACTGCTGGATCACTATAGCACAGGTCTGAAAAAATGCAATAAAAAACAAGATATAAAAGAATATATCTTGTTTTTGTGTTTTAATTGGGTATTTTTTTCACTATAAAGTAATTTCTTTGAGTTGAATCATTACAAACATTTATATCTGGCTTATAACTATCAATTTGTTTACTTTTTTGTTGAACTACCCTAGTACCAGCAATAGTGATGGCGTAAATAAAATTAACGTGAGTAAGTTTTTTATCAAATTCTTTGGTATTAAGACTACCTCGAGTTAGATGTCCAATCTTTACATCAGAAAACTTTTGTAAAATTTCTAAGGTTATTTCTGTTGGTTTAAATAGACATTCTGTTATTAGTTTAAAAACAACTAGATCTTTGTCTCCAAATATCTTTTCGAATTTAATATCAGAACTTTTTGCCTTATCAAAGGCTTTTTCTGCTTTTGAATCAAACATAACTCCTGGTGAAATCGTTGGTAGTTTGTTTTGGGATTTTCCGGATACTCCTTGCATTTTAATTTTCTTTTTTTAGTTTACAATTTATTTTCTATACCATACCACATTTTTAAATTTATACAAGCTTTTGGTTATTTTGAAAGAATAAGTAATGACTCACGAATAATACGACTAGTATCAGTATCTTCTGTATCAATTCCACGTAATGTCTCACGAATAGCACGTTCATGGTAACCCATAGCAAGTAACGCATCAACAACATCACGTAAATGATCAGATTCAACATGATCATGCTGCACTGATAATTTTTCAATCTTATCTTTTAATTCGAGGATTATTTTCTCTGCCATTTTCTTGCCGATTCCAGAAACCTGAGTCAGATAGCTAATATTTTCATTTTTAATAGCATATACCAACGATCCAATATCAGCGAGCGACAAAATACCGAGGGCAGACTTTGGGCCAATTCCAGAAATACTTATCAATAACTCAAATAATTCCTGAATAGATTCGGAATCAAAACCAAATAGATCTAATGTATCCTCACGTACTGCTGTATAAATCCACAAAGAAATAACAGATCCAATAGTGTTCTGTTGCAATAAATTTGGTGTAGTAAATACTTTATAACCTACGCCACCAGTATCTATAATCATGAATTTTTCGTTTATTGAAACAATTGTTCCAGAAAGGTAGCCAATCATATTGATGATTATAGCATATTTCTTTATGGTCTATTATTTGCTATAATCCCAATATATGGCAGAAGAGAAAAAAGATGACAAAGGAAAAGATAAAAAGAAAGGTCCTACAGGTCCCAGCGATGTGGTAGTTTTTTTGATCTTCATGATTGTACTTTATTTCATGTGGGTATGGACTGGCGGACCCGAGCGTAATCCAGAATCTAGATCTAATCAATTCATTAATAGTATTGGAATTGGCCAGGGAAATGGCGAGACATATCACGAGGATTTGTTTGGCCAACCTGGATCAGTTACAAACACAATTCCGTTTTTGAAATAAATTAAAAACCACCAATTGGTGGTTTTTAATTTATATGTGCGTCCGGTAGGAATCGAACCTACGACCCTCTGCTTAAAAGGCAGGTGCTCTACCGACTGAGCTACGAACGCAATAGTAGTAAATATACACATTTTTTGTATAATGACAAGATATGGCACAAAAAAAATCGCCTTCAAAAAAAACAACCTCACACTGTATCGTTATATTACATGATATCCGCAGTGTAATCAATGTGGGTGCAATATTCCGAACATGTGACGCTGTTGGGGTTTCTGAAATACTATTATCTGGAACCAGCCCAGCACCGATTGATCGTTTTGGCAGAATCAGAAGTGATTTTGCAAAAGCAGCCCTGGGAGCAGAAAAAACAGTCCCCTGGAAACAAGCTCATAACATCATGGTGACGATTGATGACCTGAAAAAAGATGGGTATGAAATATATTGTATTGAACAATCACCATATTCTGTTGATTATAAAAGTATTATTACAAAACCAAATTCAAAAATAGTAATTATTCCTGGTAATGAAGTTGATGGTGTACCTCTTGAAATTCAAAATATGAGCGATGTAATTTTAGAAATCCCCATGCATGGATCAAAGGAGTCATTAAATGTTTCTGTTGCTACTGGAATAATTTTATATCGACTACTGGACCAATAGAGTTATCCACAGATAAATTTTTACAAACACTTGCGAGAGTGTTTTTGTTTGATTATACTGTTATTAAGTAATTGAAAATTCATGAGGGAGTTTCGCCAGGATTACTGGTCTTATATAAGCTCTCATGCTTCAATCGTTCTTTAAAATGTTCTTTTAAAAATAGTTCTCTATTTATTATTTATCTTCACAGATAAAACTACTCAAAAACTTAATACTTCATTATTTTCGGTTCGAAAATAATACATCATACAAAACGCCGACGTTACCAATGTCACAGGCGTTTTTATTTATTTACAAAAGGATATTATTATAGTAAATTAAAAATAAAAGTATTATGAAACAAGAAATTGAACGAAAATTTTTAGTAACCAATGACTCATGGAGAGATGGTTTAACAGGAAAAGCTTATAAACAAGCTTATTTAAGTAATAATCCAGACCGTACTGTGAGAGTTCGTGTTGCCGGAAGCCAAGGATTCCTCACTATTAAAGGAAAACCAGCCCCAGGAAGTATTGCACGAGCTGAATATGAGTATGAAATACCAATAGAAGACGCAGAATATCTCTATGCAAACCTGTGTGAACCAGGAAAAATAGAGAAAACTCGTTATTTATATGAATTTAAAGGCCACACCTGGGAAATCGATGAATTTCATGGTGAAAATCAAGGCTTAATAGTTGTAGAAATTGAATTAACATCAGAAGATGAACTATTTGAAAAACCTGAGTGGGCTGGAGAAGATGTTTCATTAGATTTTAAATATAGCAACGGCAATTTGTCTAAAAAACCTTATACATCTTGGTAAAAACCAAAAAACCATCTCATATTGAGATGGTTTTTATTGTAGATCTTTTGGAGATAGTTGTAACAATAATTCCTCGAGTCCTGTTTCCATATCTGTCGTACCAGAACGAGCATCTGAATACATAGAAAGAAAACTATGTAATGTTTGTTTATAGGTGGAACTAATGGTTGTTTTTTTCTTTGCAATATCCTTTAATTTCCACCAGAGTATTCCAAAGACAGCTTCTGGTTCATGTCCATCATTTAATAATTGCTGATAGGTTGCCCATAATTGGTCTTTTTTTGTAAAAGGTAACTGATTAGCAATTTGAAACGGGTTTAATTTTTCAACTACTTTTTTTTCTTTTGATTCAATAGTTAAATGTTTTGGCATTCCTTTTATTAAGGCAACTGGGAACGAATCCTCAAGCCAGAATACCTCTGTGGATTCTGGTATATGGTGCAATGTTTTTATTATATCGTTCCAAATCTCTCGATCAATATCAGAAAGAAAAATAATTCGTGAACCTCCAAATAAGCTTTGTGATTCAATCTCAAGAGCTATTTCAGTTACATCACCAGAAAAACCATTGAATCTAACCAGTTCATGATTGGGAAATTTTTTCAAAATAGTTTCAAGAATTTCCTCACGAGGAACTTTTTTACAGAGCGTAATCATAGCCACATACGTACTTTTGAACAGTACTCTTTATATTCATCACCACAAAACGCAATCATGTGTCGTTCTACTACTGGAATAACCAACCATGATAATACACTAGAAAAAAACCATGCGAATAAAACTATAGCACTAGAATTAACAATAAAACCAAAACCAAACAGCATAAGTAAAAATCCAATAGTCCCAGGGTGTCGACTGTATTTATAAATACCACGTGATAATTCATTACAGGTTAGTGTACCTGAAAATAGTTGACTCAATTTGTGGTGAGAAAATTCACACCAAATCACCATAATGCTGCCCCAAGCGAAAAAAATTAATCCTACAATAATAGCAATGGTTGATGATGCAAGTAATCTGTGTGGAAATGCTTTAAATAATAGCAGTGAAATGATCAATGCTACAACAAAGGAGAGGGGGATATAAAATGATGAAAGTTTATAGTATTTCAGTTTTGCTTTATCTGTTTCCATAGTTAAAGTATTACATAGCAAACAAAAAAAGCAACCAATGTGCTTTTTAGGTTATTTCCTTCATATCCTCTAGGTTCTGACCGATTTCTACAGAAACCGTAATTGGAATATCTAATACTTTTACCACCGATTGATCTATGGCATCTGTATGGTTTTTAATAACATATTCCATTGTCTCATCTAGAATTTTACCAAATTCACTGATTAAATGATCTGGAACCTGATATACAATTTCATCGTGGATTTGTAATACTGGAAAAATAATATTTTGCCAGTTCTTTTCACGGATAACCGTATCCATATCAACCATCGCAAGTTTTATAATATCAGCTGCAGTTCCCTGAATAGGGGCATTTACCGCTGTTCGCTCTGCAAGAGCAATCATGAATGGTAGTTTTGACCGAAACATAGGGAAGTTACGAACACGACCAAACAATGTTTTTGTTTCTAGTGTTTTTTTTGCAGTTTCTTTTACATTATTTAAATAGGCTTTAATAGCAGGAAATTCGTTAAAATAAGATTCATAAAAATGCTCAGCCTCAACGCGTGTACCACCCAAGTTTTTCTGGAGTGCTGAAATTCCCATTCCATAAATAATTCCAAAGTTAATTACTTTTGCATCCCGACGTTGATTTTTAGTTATCTCGCTTTCGGGTGTATGAAATACTCGTGATGCAACTGTTGTATGAATATCTTTTCCTGTCTGAAATACTTCACGTAAAATTGGATCACCAGACAACATTGCAAGTACTCGCAATTCAATTTGTGAGTAGTCAGCTGATACTAATTTATGTCCTGGTTCTGCAATAAATGCTGAACGAATTGCGCGACCTAAATCACTACGAATCGGAATATTTTGAAGGTTTGGATTTTGTGATGAAAATCGTCCGGTTGTTGTTCCATGTTGTAAAAACTGTGCATGCAATTTATTATGTTCATCTAAAAGCGTCGGTAGTGTATCAATGTAGGTTGATAATAATTTCTGAAGTTCACGATGATCAATAATTTTTTGAACTAATGGATTATCAATGGCAAGCTCCTCAAGTACCTCACTTTTTGTAGAGAAATTACCTGTTTTGTTTTTCTTTCCTTTTGATTTTAATCCAAGTTCAACAAATAAAAATTCTGAAAGTTGTTTTGGTGAATTTAGGTTAAACTCTTTTTTAGCATGTTTAAAAATCTCTTTCGATAATTCATCAAGTTTTTTATGATAATCAATTGAAAGATTTTTTAAATATTCACGATCAAGCATAATTCCATGTTCTGACATTGCACGAACAATAGGAATAAGTGGCTGTTCAATGGATTCAAAAATTGAAAAGAGTTTTCTTTCTTTTAATTTCTTTATTATAACTGCATGTGCTTCTGTAATTGTACTGGTCTCTGTTTCACGTAAAATTTCAGTTGGTGACGGGTGTGCCATGTCTGAGTTTAAAATCCATAATCCAACTGATGCTTCATAGGTTATTTTCCAATCTTCTGAAATATCAAACAATGTATTGTTATTTTCTGATGAAGTAATGGGCGTATCAAATTCATGATCAGTCTCGAGAGAGGTTTCAGGTTTTGTTGGTTTTTGATTAAAAAGATATTCAAATTTTGAAACAAGAGATCTGAACTCATACTCACGTAATAATCGAACCATTTTTTCTGGGTCATATTCATCTTTGAATTCTTGTTTTGGTAATTCAAAGTGAATTGGCACATCGCGACGAATCGTTGCAAGTATTTTTGAAAAAAACGCACTTTCTTCATGTTCTTTCAAGAGTTCAATAGTTCGTTTTTTTATTCCAGCAGCAATCATTAATTCTGGGTCTTTATGGAGAGTTGTATATATTTCCTCGATAGTTCCAAATTTTGTAATCAAATCTGTTGCTGTTTTATCACCAATTCCCGGAACTCCAATAATATTATCAGATGGATCACCTCGGAGGCCTTTATAATCTTGAATTAGTTTTGGGCCAAACATAAAACGAGATTCCACATCAGGTTCTGTATAAAGCATGGTTTCCTGAATACCTTTTTTCATGGTGTACACAACCACACGATCATCATCAACCAGTTGTAATGTATCCATATCTCCTGAAACAATTACAATACGCAAATCTGGATAATCCTTTTTTGCCATTTCTGCAATAGTTCCCAACATATCGTCTGCTTCGAACCCCGGAACTTCGTACATTTTTATATTCAATGCGTGAAATACATTTCGTGATTCATCAATTTGAACTTTTAAAGGGTCTTCAGTTGCTTTACGCCCTTTTTTATAACCATCATAAGTTTCGTGTCGAAATGTTGGTTGTGGTAAATCGTAACACGCTGCTACATAATCAGGTTTTAGGTCTGACAGCATTTTAAGAAACATATTTAACAAACCATATAATGCACCGGTTGGTATACCTAGTGATGATGTAAAATCAGGAACTGCATGATATGCACGGTGCAGGATCGCATGAGTATCCAGTAACACCAATGTTTTACGAGGTTTTGAGGAGGTCTTTACCATGACAACAGTATAGCATATATTTTATCTCTAAATATTCAGAAATATGGTATTGTTTTATATATGAAAATCATTGCAATTGACCCTGGGTATGACCGTGTGGGGGTCGCTATTATCGAAAAAACGGGTACAGAACGCGAGATATTGCATTTTTCGACATGTATTACCACCGATCGAAAAATGGGGTTCTACGAGCGTTTGGGGCATATCCAAAAAGAACTCATACATATAATTCATAACCACAAACCTGAAATATTGGTCATGGAAGAATTATATTTTGCAAAAAATACAACAACTGCATTAAAGGTTGCAGAGGCTCGCGGTATTATCAGTGGTACCGCAATTAGTAAAAATATTACTGTTGAGGAAATACATCCAAATCATGTAAAAATAGCTATCACGGGACATGGTGCAGCAAAAAAAGAAGACATTTTATTTATGCTTCCAAAATTAATAACACTTGATACGTTACACAAACTGGATGATGAACTGGACGCAGTGGCCATTGGTATTGCATTTCTGGCACATTATAAGACTACCCTCTTGCAAAAATAATTAAACCTTGATACAAATACTGATAACCCATCGTTAGCACGAAAACTGCGATCGGGATATTATGAGTGATGCAAGGAAATTCCTTGATATATTATTTTTTTAAAATATGAGTAACGACGAATATTACGATGCAGTAGATGGAGATTCTTTAGGTTTTGGAATTCATGAATTTGATCCAGACGAAGATGTTTTGGAAGATGAACATGATCCATTAATTCCAAAAAAGAAAGTTATCGATGACGACGAAGATATTGATGTATTGTTAAAAGATTTTGATCTTCCTGATGAAGACCCAGATGAATTTAATCCTGATCTTTACTAACAAAAAAAGCAGCTCAGCTGCTTTTTTTGTTAGTAAAGACTATTGAACATTTAATTGAATTATTTGTTCTCCTTTATTGTATACCGTATCAACAGCAACAACTCGCAATTGAATAACACCAGGAATAGTTACATAATCAGCTGGGACAAAAGAATAATTTGCAGTTTCTCCATCAACTGATCCAATGAATTGATCATTAACATAAAATTCAAATTTTTTGATCGGTCTTGGTCCACTTGCAGATGTACTAATTGAAACATCTTGATTCAAAGTAACTGATGTATTTGCAATTGGTTGATTAACTATTACTGTAGGTTCGAATTCTGGTCTATGTACATCATCTGTCTGTGTTGGTTTTTGTGGTGCTGGTCTAATATCACCTAATCCATGTGTTTGAATCCAACTTTGGAAAGATGCTTCCCAGTTTTTATATTGACCATCTGAAATACCAATACCAGGACGTGATGCAATTAAATCACTTTTGTTAATCCAATATAAAATATTATGTGGGTTAGTAATTACGTTTTCTTCTTTTGTTTCTGATGGTGTATATTCTGTCGCTAATTTACCTGAAATTTTATCTGTAAAAAATGATTCACCTCCCCACCAAAATCCGCGAATTACTGGTGGTGTTTTATCACTACCAGAACCATATGAATTAAATGGTGTAATTGGTTTATCTTTTAATGCAATATTCATAAATGCACGCCATGCAGGAACGGAAATAGATGATCCTTTTTTCATTGGTTTATTATCATTGTTCCCTGACCAAACCCCAACTGCAATATCTGGAGTATATCCAATCAACCATGCATCTTTATTATCATTGGTTGTTCCGGATTTTGCAGCCACAGGACGATCTCCAAAATATAATTGTGAATTAGCGCCGAATAATGGGGTGCGTGCAATATTATCAGATAACACAGATGAAATCATCCGCGTTGCATCTGCAGAAATAACTTGTTCACCTTTTTGTTTATATTCTTCTAATACTTTTCCGTTTAGGTCTTCAATTTTTAAAATTCCTGTTGGAGGAACTCGAACACCATCATTACCAAATACTCCATATACTGATGTTAGTTCAAGAAGTGAAACTTCCCCACCTCCCAATACAAGAGTAAGTCCATAACGATCAATATTTTTATCAAGAGTTGTAATACCTAGTTGTTTTGCTGTTTGGAGCGCATCTGCAACACCAACTAAATATAGCAACTGAACTGCTGGAATGTTTCGAGATTGACCAAGAGCATTACGAAGTGAAATAGGTCCAGTAAATTTCCCATCATAGTTATCAGGAGCATAACAACCTGTTGCCCCACTCTCTCGACTGAACGCTCCACAATTTGGATTAAATTGAGTTGGAATATCAAAAAGTACTGTTTCTGGTCGATATCCTTTTTCAAACGCTCTGGTATAAATAATTGGTTTAAATGAAGAACCTGGCTGACGTGTTGCGGTGGTTACATTAAATTGACCATCAATTGCAGTATCACTATAATCACGTGATCCAACCATAGAAAGTATTTGTCCTGTTTTTGGGTCTATTGCAACCAGTGCCATATTTGAAGCATTCCAATCTTTTTCGTTTTGGAGTGCTTTTTCTTTTACTATTTTTTCTGCTTCTTCTTGTAGTTTCCAATCAAGAGTAGTAGTTACTTTTAGACCGTCAACTAATAATGATTCTTTTCCATATGTTTCTTCTAGATAACTACGAATATAATCCACAAAATGAAGAGCTTTTCCACTACTGTCTGATTGTGGTTTAAATATAACATTATCATTTTTTGCATTCTGATATTCATCAGCAGTAATCATGTTTTGTTCTTTCATTTTTTCTAACACTAAATTTTTCCGATTATCAAGTTTGTCTTTATTTTTACCATAAGGCGAATAATAACTGGGCGCATTAGGAATCGCTGCCAAATAGGCAGCCTGTGCAAGAGTTACTTCATGACTCGACGCTCCAAAAAATGTTCGCGCTGCCTCTTCTACACCATATATTGAACCACCATATGGAGCCTCGTTTAAATATAATGCGAGAATATCATCCTTTTTCATTGTTTGTTCTAGTTTCAATGCAAGAATCCATTCTTTAATTTTCCGTGAAACACGTCTATCAGAATTAAGAAGTGTGTTTTTAATCACTTGTTGAGTAATCGTTGATCCACCTTGCGTTCCGTTTAATGGTGTTAAATTAACCAACACTGCTCGCATAATAGAACTGATTTTGATTCCATTATGATTATAAAAATCTTTATCCTCGACGGCAATAATTGCATTTTTTATTTTTTGATCAATACTGTCACCACTAACCACAGTTCGTTTGATATTTTCGTGCAAATCATATAAAACAACCTCGCCAGTACGATCATAAATTTTTGTAGAACTCGAAACTTTTCTCTCGGCAAAGTTATCCAGTGTTGGAATTTTTAATGTTGCAATCCAGATAAAAAATGCACCGAGTAAAATAATTCCTAAACTTAACCCAAATATTGTGATTAAATGCATATGATGTTTGATCCATGCAAAAAATTTGTTTGAGGTTTTTCTTGTTTTTTGTAATGTATTTTTTACCTGAGTAGTATTCGAAACAGAAGACATTTGGTGTTGAATTGATTTTTTTTCACCTGGTTTTGTGTGATAAATATGATGAATATTATGCACCACACGTGTTGGTACTTTACGTTTCAATGATTCCGCTGTTTCGCGAAAATTATCAAAAAATCTTCCTTTTGGTTTTTTATTTTGTGCCATAATTGATACTATACCGTATTTTACATGTTTATTAAAGAGGTCTCCACAAAAATAGTATTTTCTGGTATGGTTGTTATATGATAGATACAAATCCAGAAAAAATTAATGAGTTTCTTACCCGAGGTGTTGAATTAATACTTCCCTCACGCGACTTTGTCGAATCACAACTAAATTCAAATAAACAAATGACTGTGTATTTAGGAATTGATCCAACAGGTCCAACACTCCATATTGGACATGCTATTGCTATGAAAAAACTTGCTCAACTACAGAATCTTGGACACAAGATTATTCTGCTTATGGGAGATTTCACTGCAAAAATTGGAGATCCAACAGATAAATTGGCTACTCGTAAAACTCTGACAACAGAGGAAATTATGGATAACCTGAAAAATTATAAACAACAGGCTTCAAAAATAATCTTGTTCGACGGAGATAATGCGGCCGAGATAAAATTCAACTCTGAATGGTTGGGTAAGATGAATTTTTCTGATGTTCTTGAGTTAGCATCAAAGACAACCGTGCAACGCATGCTTGAACGAGACATGTTCCAAAAACGCATGGGGGAAGGAAAACCAATCTATGTACATGAATTCATGTATCCGTTGATGCAAGGTCAAGATAGTGTTGCCATGGATGTCGATGGTGAAATCGGCGGGAACGACCAATTATTTAATATGATGATGGGTCGTGAATTATTGAAAGATTCTGGAAAGGAAAAATTTGTAGTTACGGTAAAATTACTTGCCGATCCAACTGGAAAAAAGATGGGTAAATCCGAGGGTAACATGATCACATTAGACGATTCTGCTGACAGTATGTTTGGGAAAATTATGTCATGGAGCGATGGAATGATTATTAGTGGATTTGAATTATGTACTAATATTCCACGTGAACAAATTTTAAATATCGAGCTTGCGATTCAGAATAATGAAAATCCAATTCAATTTAAAAAACAACTCGCTCGTGAAATAATTACTATTTATCACAGCGCAGATCAAGCAGTAGACGCACAGAATAATTGGGAAAAGACTTTTTCAGAAGGTGGTCTACCTGATGTTGTTCCGGAAATCAATGAAGAGCAAGGGAAACTACTTTCCGAGGTATTGGTAGAAAATGGGTATCTGGAATCAAAAGGAGAATTCCGACGATTAACTGATGAGGGTGGAATTAAAATTATTAATGATGATCTATCAGAAGAAAAGATTACTGATTTTCAATATAAATTATCTGAAACAGTAGTGTTGAAGATTGGAAAGAAGAAGTTTGTGAAAGTTATTGTAATATAAAAAACCACTAGAAGTGGTTTTTTAGTTTACTTATAAATATTCTCTTTTTGTTGTTTTTGATAATTTTCAATTAAAAAATCAATTGCTTTTTTATAATCCTTTTCAAAAACAACTTCATTGTTTGGAAATTCTTTTTTAACTAATTTTGTAAGATGTTGCAATTCATCAGTTATTCCTCCAGTTCCTTCAATTACCGCCAATGGTAATCCTTCTTCTATTGCAATACCGAATTCTGATAATGTTCCAATACGTCCATTTAAAACTATTGCTGCATCTACGTTTTTAATCATTTCTAGTGATCGAGCGGTAAATCCATGAATAAAGTGTGTTGTAGAATAATATTGTATATCATGAGTATTTTCTTCACGTTGTCGATCATAATAATCACTATGATCTTTATGAGGAAAATATCCAATTGTTTTTGTATTATTTTTATATCCAGACTCAATACATACTGCAGGAATTCCACTACATCCACCTGTTACTATTGTAATATCTTTTTCTGCAAGATAATTTCCAATTTTTTCAGCAAGTTTTCTATTTTCTTGACTGATTTGTGGTAACCACGAACTAAAAATTGCTATTTTCATAATTATTTTTTTCGAGCTTTAATAATAAAATATGTTGGGTAGGTTCCATTATGAAATTGTTCTGATGCTGGAAAATCTTTTTCTTCAAGAAATGAAAGGATTTCAAAGTTGTTTAAAAAATCTAGATTAAAATAATCATTAAAAGTATGAGTTGGTTCTTTTAGTGTAATTTTCCCATCAAAAATATGAAGTGTACTTACTTTTGATTCAAAATAATTAACATTTTCTCCATATTCTCGAATTTTTCCAAAATATTGTTGCATTGGATGTTTTGTGAGTAGTATAAATATTCCATCCTTTTTTAATACACGCGCACATTCTAATAATGCCTTTGAAAGATCAGTACATGTTTGAAGTGCCCATGTTGAAATTACAACATCAAACATTTCATCCGAAAATGGAATACTTTCTGCAACACCTTCTTTAATAATTGCTGTAGGATTTAATTCTTTTGCATTTTTTACAAATTCCTCAACTTTTGGTGATTGTATGAGTTTATCTA
>CALDKO010000072.1 GCA_937898165.1 uncultured bacterium
GCTCAAAATGGCAAAGCTATTGCCTCCGAGTATCCATCTTCCATAGATATCAAGATTAGAACGAATGGTTGGCACTTTTTCAATTTGCAATATATAGGTGCATCACGGATTTGTAACATACGAAGCGAATCGGGCAAAAATACTCCCGACGGTATTGTATATTTTACCAAAAATGAAATACTTCAAATAAAGAATGAAATTGGACATTTGAAATTGCAAGGCTTTTAGCTGAAACGATATATGATGACATTTGAGTTCTCCGTGCTGATACCTCATTATAATCATATACCGCATTAAATGTAAGTTTAGTTATGTAACTGATTTTATTAATATTGTTTTTATTTTTTCTTAAAATTTTATTATTATTTATATTAGCAACTAGCTTAATTATAAATAAAAAACAATTTTATGTCAGGAGTTTTTTTTTTGTTTTTTTATGTTATTTTTTATCAACAATAACATTACAAAATGTAAATATATTATTCAAAAACTTTTTTTGAATTAGGTTCAGTCCAATTTTCCCATTTTATCAAGCAAAGCTTCTCAAAAATATGAGCAAACTTTTCTCGTCCTGAAAACACTTTGTGTTTTTGGTGCCTAGGGCGGGACTCGAACCCGCACGCTTTTAACGGCAAAAGATTTTAAGTCTTTCGTGTCTACCATTCCACCATCCGGGCAAAATGCCACCAGGGCATAATGATTCAATACTACCAAATTTAATTAATCGTGCAATGTTTCAGGAATGTTTCCATGAGAATCAGTCGTATCGTCAAGTAAATCAGAAACACGCTCACGATTACGTTCACCATTATCTAATTGAAAACGGAACCATGCAGGCTGTGTTTTCATTTTTCGTTTTACGTGATCGCGGATATCATCACCATGTCGTGTGAGAAATTCCGCAGCTTGGCGTTCCTGGCTTTCTGGAATTACAGTGTAGAAAATAAACATTTTTTTACCATCTGTAGAATAATCTGCACGGGTAAATGTGATCAATGATCGTCGATTACCATTTCGGGTAATCCAGTCAGCTGCTGTTGCTAATATAAGTTTTACATTATTTTTCATATAGCAGATTATTGGATTACTTTAATAATAACTTCTAACATGTCACCTGATTCTGGCGCGATAGGTGATTCCAATTGCATTCCAAATTCATTATCGACTTCAACTTTGTCTGTTGGGGATTTACCTTGTTGTAATTCCAAAATTTTTCCACTTCCAACAATTTCACCAGCGCGTACAATTTTAACTAAATTATTTTTATGGATAGTTCCCATAACAACACGTCCACCTGCAACATGAGTGTTTTTTTGTGAACTGAAGTACTTCAATATTTTAACCTGGGCAACTAATTGATCAACTTCACGTTCTGGTTTTCGATCGAGTCCAATTTGATGCAACCACTCAGTTAATTTATAGATGATAGTAAATGTTTCAACGGTAACTTTTTCTGTTTCATTGATATCGCGTGCTCGTGCATCCATATCTACATGAAATCCGATGATAATTGCTTTTTTATCTGATGCTGCCAATTGAATATCAGATTCACTGATGGCACCAACTCCCTTTTTAATAATTTTAAAATACACATCAGGAATATCAATTTTTAAGATCTCACCTTCGATTGCTTCCGCTGTTCCATATACATCTGACTTTATAATGATTGGAATAATACAGATATCTTCGGCGTTTTCAGGAATAGGACGAACATTGATTGGATTTTCAGCAATAATTCTTGCATTTTGTAGTGCCTGTTCCTCAGCTTCTTTTTTTGATTCACATGTCGTAAATAATGATCCGATATTAGGAAGTTTTGAAAATCCAGTTAAACGAATTGGTGTTGAAAATGAAACTTCAGACAATGTTTTTCCCATAAAATCTTCAATAATACGTGTTGTTGTCCATGCATCATCCACTACGACAAAGTTACCTTGTTTCAAGGTTCCGTCTTTGATGATCATCGTTGCTGAAATTCCACGCTTGTCATCCATATTTGCCTCTACAATAAATCCTTCAGCTGGAATGTTTGGGTTTCCTTTAAAATCTTCAAGCTCTGCAAGAAGTAAAATTGTTTCGAGTAATTCCGGAATTCCTTCACCAGATTTTGATGAGATGGCAACACAGGAAATTGACCCTCCCATTCCTTCTACGAACACTTCTTGTTCCATTAATTCTGTTTTAACTTTCATCACATTACTGTTTGGGCGATCAATTTTTGTAATAGCAACGATAAAAGGTACTTTACTACCAGTGATTGTTTTAATGGCTTCTTTTGTTTGAGCTTTTACACCTTCTTCTGCAGATACAATTAAAATTGCAATATCAGCGATTGTTGCTCCACGTTCTCGCATGTGTGAAAAAGCAGCATGGCCTGGTGTATCGATGAAGGTGATTCGTTTTTGGACACCTTCGCTGTCTGGAACAGAAACCTCGTATGCAGAGATGTGTTGAGTAATTCCTCCTGCTTCACCAGCAACAATGTTGGATTTGCGAATATAATCCAGAAGACTGGATTTTCCGTGGTCAACATGACCCATGATGGCAACCACTGGTGGTCGTTGTATCTGTGAAGTAGGCATAATGGTAATAAATTAAAAAGAGCAAAGAAGTGGTTTATTTTTTCAATTCCAAACTTTTAATGGTTTGTTTCAAAACCTCTTGTTCTTCTTTTGTAAGCTCCAATTCACATTTAAAATTGTGAATTGGTTTTGCAAAAGCATTACTTCGCTCTCGTGAATAGAGACTTGATAATAACATACCTTCACCGTTTTCGTCAAGTAAGCCACAACAGAAGCTTTGATTACCTCCGGTATGTTCAAATGCGTTGTATCGAATCATTGCAAAGCCTCTGTGGCTGGTCATGACACGTTGGTTAATATTTTCAACTACTTTTACCAATGCTGCATGCTTATCCATGTATAAGTCATGATCTTTTAACAAGTTTCGCATTACGGATTCTAGTGATGTACCATTACTACCACGCGTGAATACTGAAACACGCTTGTGAAGAGTAATAATCAACCAAAAGAGAATAATTACAACAATAACTGCTAATATAATCGCTGAAAGAAAGTAAATGTTCATATAACGTTTGATTATATATTAATTTATGGTAATTTCAAGTTACTGAATATATTATTTCACTGAACAGTGTTTTATCAGACACGAATCAAGTTCTCTGCTCGACTTGTAAAATACACAAGTCTCCGCAAGGTCTTCTAAAACACCGTTCAGCTTCATAATATTTGTTCTAAATTTTATATGTTTTTCTTTATTAAAAAATATTTTAATTAAAGAATTTTAATAATAAATCCACCATTTTCTATGTTCTTGATCGGGGATTGGGGATTGGGGATTGGGGATTGGGGATTGGGGATTGGGGATTGGG
>CALDKO010000073.1 GCA_937898165.1 uncultured bacterium
GGTGAAGCAGGTGGTAAGAACGGAAAACAGGGTGGTGATGGTGAACACTTGGTATTAAAATTTCCAGTCGGATCAATTTTGATAAACAAAACAACTCATGAAACTTTTGAACTAAACCATCTGGGTCAAAAAATATTAGTATTAAAAGGTGGACGTGGTGGACTTGGAAATGAATATTTCAAAAGTTCAAAAAACGTATCTCCCCGGGAATCTACACCTGGAGCTAATGGTGAAGGTGCAGATTTTGAAGTTGAGCTTCGTATGTTTGCAGATATTGGGTTGGTGGGATTACCATCAGCTGGAAAATCTACATTGTTAAATGCTTTGACTAATGCAAAATCAAAAGTTGCTGAATATCACTTTACGACTCTTGATCCGCACCTTGGTGCTTTCTATGAATTCATTATTGCAGACATTCCAGGATTGATCGAGGGAGCAAGTGAAGGAAAAGGTTTGGGAACAAAATTCTTAAAACATATTTCTCGAACAAAAGCTATTGCTCATGTACTATCTCTTGAAAGTGAAGACTTGGTCAATGATTATGAGGTGATCAAAAAAGAACTTGCAGATCATGATGCAGAACTTCTTGAAAAAGATGAAATTATTATCTTTACAAAAGCAGACATGGTGGATGAAAAGATCCTCAAGGCAAAATTAAAATCAATGGCAAAAATTACAAAAGGAAAGGAATCATTCGTAGTATCGGCATATGATGATACTTTAATCAAAGAGCTTGGTGATGGGTTAGTAAAAATATTACGAAAAAAAGCTGCAAAATAATTGCAGCTTTTTGTTTATTCTTTTTTTAAAAAATTAATTCCCGTAATTCATCTGGTAAATTATCGTACACGTAACGTTGCATATGTTCCGGAACATAAAAATCTTTTTGAGATCCATAAATAGAACCCGCAACCATACCAATAGTGTCTGTGTCTCCACCAGTTTTAATCATGTTGTAAATTAGATTGTCAGCAGAAATTGAATGCCAAATAACACTCAGTACATTCCAATACGTTGATTCACATTTAAAATCAAACTGTTGAAGGGATAGTTGAGGTAAATTACTGATTAACTCTTTATGATCTTTATACAATAGATTGTAGGCTTCTGATGAAGCCTTTAGGGTCTTGTCATTCTGTAATGAGTTAATCAACTTAACAACCTGAATGGCTGCATTTTGTGCAATTGGAACGTTATGGGTAACCGATGCGGAATTATATGCCAAAGTCCATTTTTCAGTTGGATCAATATCAACATAACCAATCGGACTGACGCGCATGATTGCACCATTAGTATCTGCACCGTATGCAGGACCAGGTTCAGACTCATTAATCCATTGCTTGAATCTTGGACCAAAGCCTGCATGACGATAATTATTTCCAAACTCAAAATAATATTTTTTGAAATTTGGATTACTCAAATTATCATTCAACGCGGCAATGGTTGCACATGTTAACACTGTGTCGTCAGAAAACTTGTAAGGTTTGGTGCCCAGGTGGTCTTGTAATCTATTCCATAAATCATTACTACCGGTAATATCCTGCCATTTCAACCCTACATCTTCAAATTTTTGTGTATCGCGTAAAGCTTTTGCCAGTGCAGGTCTATGATGAGCATCAATAGCGTCCTTGTTTCTGATCAAATGTAAAAGTGCTTTTTCGTACCTGATTCCAATCATATCAGCATAAATGCCGAGAATGATCCCATGAAATTTACTTCTTGTTTTCATATGTATAATGTATTTGTTTAAATTTACTATACATTTTAAATTAAGATTGTCAAATAATAAAAAACTGCTGACCTTAGCAGTTTTACTTGTTATCTTTCCCAACTTTCAATTGTAGTAGGTGTTAATTTTATATTAATATCAGATCTCCATAAATGTGAAGGAATATCTTTTTTATAAAACCATCTGCCATTTAAACTTGGAATGAAATTATCTCGTTCTTCCTTT
>CALDKO010000074.1 GCA_937898165.1 uncultured bacterium
ATATCATTTTTTGTAATCAAATGACCTTTTTTGAAAATAATATCTCCAGCTGCATTTTTAAGTGTATCTGCAAGAATTCGTCCGAATAAATGTTTTGTAATTGGTTTAACAATTCCATCAACAGTTTCTTCTTTCAAAACTAATCCTTTTTTAGTTCCACAATCAATTTCGGTAATCACAATATCCTGAGATGCCATGATTAATTTTCGTGTTAGGTACCCAGCATTCGCTGTGTTCAACGCTGAGTCGGCAAGACCTTTTCGTGAACCGTGATTAGTAATGAAATATTCAATTGGTGAAAGACCTTCTTTATATGAAGAAATAACTGGGAAATCAATTGGTCGCCCTTTTGTGTTTACGATAATACCTTTCATACCTGCCATTTGGTTCAACTGACCAATACTTCCTCGGGCACCTGAAACGGCCATGTCAGTAATTGATTCTGATGCTCCGAAGTTTTTCTCGATTGCTTTTTCAACTTTTCGAGTAACTCCTTCCCACAATTCAATTAATTTTGTATATCGTTCTTCATCAGAAATCAAACCATCCATGTATTGCTCAACGATTTTTGATTCTAATTTTCGTCCTTCAATAATAATATCTTTCTTTTCCTCTGGTACTGTTGCATCATCAATCCCCATACTGGTTCCTGACATAGTTGCATATTTATAACCAAGAGATTTAATCGCATCCAAAATAGCAGGTGTAGCATCCATACCATAATCGTTGATCATAGTATCTACAATTCCTGACAATCCTTTTTTATTAACAGTTGCATTGATAAATGCATACGTATCTGGAAGAATTTGGTTGAGAATAATTCGTCCAACAGTTGTTTCAAATGCTTTTCCATTAAACGCAGCGTATCGCACAGTGTCATCAGGTAAAATAAATACATTTGCTCGTAAATCAACCATTCCATAACTGTGTGCGAGTAGCGCTTCAGCAGGTGAAGAAAAATATTTCCCTTCTCCTAATTTTCCTGGAATTGATTTTGTAAGCCAATACACACCAAGTACAATATCTTGTGAAGGTGCCATAACTGGATCTCCCGTTTGTGGTTTCAAAAGGTTTTTGTTTGATGCAATTAACTCTCGTGCTTCAATTTGCGCAGCTTCTGAAAGTGGTACGTGAACTGCCATTTGGTCTCCGTCAAAGTCGGCGTTAAACGCTGAACATACCAACGGGTGCAATTGGATGGCTTTACCTTCAATCAAAATTGGATGGAATGCCTGGATAGACAATCGGTGCAGAGTTGGTGCACGGTTTAATAACACATATTTACCAGCAATAACCTGTTCCAATATTTCCCAAACTTCTCCAATCCCTTCTTCAATTAATTTTCCAGCTCCACGAATGTTATATGCAAGCTCTCGTTTAATAATTTCAGAAATAACAAATGGTCGGAATAATTCCAGCGCCATGTATTTTGGAAGCCCGCATTGGTCTAATTTCAATGTTGG
>CALDKO010000075.1 GCA_937898165.1 uncultured bacterium
ACTAATTTACTCTCTATTTTAAGGTACTTCACGATAGGTACCTTATCCAAGATACTTAACATGTCCTTAATATAACTGTTTTGGTAACTGACAATTAAGTTAATCGTATGAGAATCTACAATTGATAATACCGAGCTTTCTGAGATACAAGTACAGTTAAGTTCTTCGAATCTTTGACCATTATTTGCGTTTGCCTTGATATCTCCAAAAACCATTCCTTCACTCAAATGTGAAAACACATTAGGATTTGGATGAATATTATTAGTAGATTTCGAGTATAAATTACTACTACTTTTTCCATTGCAAATTGTATTATCAAAATTGTTAGCACTGCTAATATAGGCATGTAACTCAACTTCACCAGTAACAGGAATCAATACAAAATTAGACACTGCACCACTATCATCATTTTTCCCATTTATCTCATCAGAACTTACTGATAACAAAGGGATTTTGTATGGTGTAAACCGCCAAAATGCCGGATTGATTATCTTTGACCGATTTTCAATGCCAAACTATAACTCGGTAACATTTGCGACGTCGGGTGCAGGGAAATCATATGCTACAAAGCTTGAAATCTTGCGAACACTGATGTTTGAAACAGAAGTTATTGTAATCGACCCAGAACGTGAATATGAATCACTGGCTGAATCAGTTGGAGGACGTTATTTCAACATTTCATTGTCATCGATGCATCATATTAACCCGTTCGATGTTCCTATTCCTGGACCTGATGAAGCGCCGTCTGATGTTCTGCGTTCAAATATTATTCACTTGGTGGGATTATTCCGAATTATGCTTGGAGGGCTTTCACCAGAGGAAGATTCCATTATGGACCGTGCCATTACAGAAACGTATGCATTAAAAGATATTACTGCAAACTCTGATTTTACAAAAGCAGAACCGCCGCTGATGTCTGACTTTGAAATGGTGTTAGCATCTATGGATGGGGCAGGATCATTACTCGAACGATTACGAAAATATACGCGTGGTACCTGGGCAGGTTTCATTAACCAACCAACCAACGTTGATATCAATAAAAAAATGGTAGTATTTTCAATCCGTGATATGGAGGATGAACTGAAAGCAGCCGCAATGTATATCATTACTCACTTTATCTGGAACGCTGTTCGAAAAAATATCAAGAAACGATTATTAGTAGTGGACGAGGCATGGGTAATGATGCAAAACGAAGAAGCAGCATCATTCCTATTCATGCTCGCAAAACGTGGACGTAAATACTTTATGGGTCTGGCGACAATTACCCAGGACGTAGGAGATTTCGTAAAATCACGTTATGGAATTCCAATTATTACCAACTCGTCAATCCAGGTATTGTTAAAACAATCACCAACGGCCATTGATACATTACAGGAGGTGTTCCACCTTACTAATGAGGAAAAATATACATTATTGGAATCGGGAGTTGGGGAAGGAATCTTCTTTGCAGGGTTGAAACACGTAGCAATTAAGATTATCTCAAGTTATACAGAAGACCAAATTGTAAGTTCTGATCCAAATCAGATTCTAAAAATGAAAAAGGCAAAAGCTGATCAGCTTGAATAAAAATAACCAATACTCTATTGGTTATTTTTATTTCAAAATGATATAATCAATTAAGTTATGAACGGTGCTTACACTAAAAAAACAATTACAGCTCTTCTGACCATGTCAGTGTTTTTACCGATGTTAGTATTAGCTCAAACCGTTCCTGCGACAACCACCCAGACTACTACAACCCAAAGTACGGAACCAGCACCAGCTGATGTGCAACGTGCTTCGTTTTTGTTTAATCAAGCATCAGTAAATGAAAATGATATTGATGTTATTACCACACCAGAATTCCCTGGTGCGTTCGAACCAGTATCAATCAGATTAGATAGTAATAATATTGACCTCAACAGATACACCATCCAATGGACTACTGATACGTTTGAACAAAAATCAGGACTAGGGCTCCGTGATTTTAATACAAAATCTGGGGCATATGGTTCACAAAAACATATTACTGCTGTAATAATGGGCTCTGGGGTTACTATCAGAAAAACTATTGTTATTTCACCTCAGGATGCAACCGTATTATGGGAAGCCATAGATTCCTATGTTCCTCCGTTTTATAGAGGTAAAAAACTAGCAGGCCAAGAAGCATTGATCAGAATTGCAGTACTGCCAAATTTTCAATCTAGTAATTCATTAAAAATAAACGATGCGGTTTATCTATGGACACGTAATGGAAATAAAATATTAAATATTGGTGGATATGCGAAAGATTCTATAGTAATACAACATAATAAATTACGTACATCAGAAAAAATAAAATCAACAGTATCAAGTGTCTCGGGTGACATAAAAGTTGAGAAAACAATCGATATACCAATTTTCAATCCGGAAATAAACTGGTATGTACGTAATCAATATAACTACAGAAGATTGCAATCAATCAACGGTGGGTTGCGTGTTGCTGGGGGTGATATTAACCTCATTGCAGAACCTTATTATTTCTCTATTACAAACGGAATAAATGATCTTGATTTTAGTTGGTCTATCAACAATGAATCTATTTATTTAGATCCAGATGCACCGAGCGATGAATTATTAGTACGTAATCCAGGAACAACTGGGCAGGCTAATTTTAGAGTATCAATAACGAATCCTGCGACATTTTTACAATCAGCGGGTCGTGCAGTATCGTTTTTCTTCCAAAATAACCCATAAAACCACTAATGATTAGTGGTTTTATGTTGGTTTTGTTATAATACAATCATTATATGAAAAAGTATTTAATATATTCCATAGGTTTTTTATTATTTTTTAGTAGTTTTTTAGCAGCTACAACTTTTGCACAAACCAATGAAGTAACACCAGTCATCGCCCCCACAGGAACACCTGTCATAGGATCCTACACAGGTAACTGTGACCCTTCAAAAGATGAAAACTGTTATCAGTTCCTAGAAGCACTACCAACCTCAGAAGGAGACTTA
>CALDKO010000076.1 GCA_937898165.1 uncultured bacterium
CCTATGATTTACAAGTTGCAAATGTACATTGGGTACCAATCATCAATCTGATACCTACATTATTTGCTGTTCTAAGTATTTTAGGTGCAATAATAGGAGTGTATTTTGTTATACAAAAAATTAAAGGAAACAATACCGCGATTCAAAAAATTTTAGTATTTTTTGTCTGTATATTTATACTATATTCACAAGTAATATTTTTACAAAATCAACTATTTAGTGAATCTGGAAAACTATACAAAACATTAGTTTCTGAATTCAATACTCCAAAAACTGTACTTGATACAACTAATCAATTATCTTTTATACTGAACAATGGACGAGAAATAACACCAACGTTTTCATATAATACACCTGCCAGTCCTGAAAAAATACAAGAGTACAAAAAATATATCGGACAAGAAATAACAGTGCGACTGTATAGTTATGATGAATGGAAACCTAACTACCATTGTTTTAATAATAGATGTACATTCCCTGCTATAGTCACTTTTAAAGATGCTAATTTAAATATATCTAAATAGATTTCTATTGTATGTATACTTCTTATATCTTAAAATGTAGTGATGGAACCCTGTACGCAGGCTCTACTAATAATCTTGAAAAGAGATTGCACGAACATAATAATGCAAAAAATGGTGCCCATTATACAAAAATCAGGCGTCCAGTAGAACTGATTCATTCAGAAGAGTTTGCAACGTACGCAGAAGCACGTGCACGTGAAGCAGAAATAAAACGGATGAGTCGTAGTGAGAAATTAGATTTAATAAATAATACAAATAAAAAAATCGACGTGTAATACATATCGATTTTTCATAATTTTTGCTTAATGTTTAAATTTAATTTTCGGAAGAAGTTCTTTTGCTTTAGTTAGATCTCCTTTCTCTATTGCCTTTTTAAATTGAACTGTTTCATTCTTCTCTTGCTCTTCCTCGGCTGGTCTATCAAATTCATTCGATTGACTGGTCAAACATGACCATTTTTCATCACTTGTACATGTACAAGGTTTATTTCTACATTCTGACATAATAACTAATTTTTCTTAATAATACTAAATTATTGAAATGTGTCAACAATAAAACACCTTATAGGTGTTTTATTTACTTAAATATTTTCGAATAGCAAAGAGACTAGATAATGCACCAAGCACGATTCCTACCAACAGTAGGATAATGAAAATCTGGAGGAAATTATCTCCGTAATATTTTACAAGAGATAATCCACCAAAGAAATCGACGGTGTATTTTGAAATCCATAACGTTAATGGAAACAGTGCGATAATCGTAATCACTGCCGCAAATAATCCAGATACAATTCCCTCTATCATGAACGGTCCTTGGATATATTTATTCTCTGCCCCTACCAGACGCATGACACTGATTTCTTCACGTGCACTGTAGATTGCCATGCGAATAGTGTTCAATGTCACTACCACAGAAAGACCTACGAATATCACAGTCAGGATTACACCAATTTTTTTAACAGTGTTTGACAATGCATTCAATCGCGCAATAATTTCCTTGTTCTGATAGTAGTTAACTTTTTCAATAATGTTTTTGTTAACTCCTGAATCAATAGTTTCATCACCGCTGAGGAAATTTGCAATAGATTCATATTGTTCAGAATCTTTTGCTTGAATATTCAATGATGCACCTAATGGATTTGTTCCTAGTTCATTCAATGCTTGTAGAGTTAGATAATCGTTTTGGTGACGATCCTGAAAATCTTTTAATGCCTGATCACGTGATACATAGGAAACTCCAGCAACCTGTGGTAATTGTTCCAACGCTGCTTTTATATCTAAAATTTGTGCCTCTGGTGCGTTAGGATAGAAATACACATTCACATCTACCTTACGTTCAATATTTGCAATAGTGAACGATAGGATTGCACTCATAAAAATGGTTGCGCCGATGATCAATAATGTAATCGTCATCATCATCACCGAAGCAAACGAAACGAACGTGTTTCGATAAAAATTAATCAATCCCGAACGGGTAATTCTTTTTAAATCACTTGATAAACTCATATATAATTAAAAATTATTTTGTGTGATGTGTTGGATATACTCCAACTTTGTCATCTTTGCTAATTCGACCATTTTCCAAATGCACTACACGCTTTCCAAGATTGTCTACTACTTGTTTATTATGAGTAGTCAAAATAACTGTAGTTCCCAAATCATTAATTTTTTTCAAAATACCAATAACTTCGTTGGTTGCTGCAGGATCCAAGTTCCCTGTTGGCTCATCTGCAATGATTACCTCTGGCTGGTTGATAATTGCACGTGCAATTGCCAATCGTTGTTTTTCACCACCTGACATTTCATGAGGAAAGTCATACGCTTTATTAGATAACCCTACCAGTTCCAATGCATACGGCACATCAGTTACAATATCCTCATCACTACGTCCTGCAACTTCCATAGCAAAAGCTACGTTTTCAAAAGCAGTTTTGTTTGGTAATAATCGAAAATCCTGAAATACCACACCAACACGGCGACGGTAGGTTGTTACTGCTGCTCCTTTTAATTTTGCAATATCCTGGTCTTCAAAAAATACAGTACCTGATGTCGGTTTTGTTTCTGCCAACAAGAGTTTGATCAATGTCGTTTTTCCAGCACCACTGTGCCCAACGATTGATACGAATTCACCTTGTTTAATTGTCAAATTAACATTCGTAATCGATAAATCTTTATCGCTATAATGCTTCGTCACGTTATTAAAATAAATCATATAGTAACAGTATACCGCACATTCGCAAATTTACGCAACCTACATGGTGTGTATAAAAAAATTATACAACACTACAAAGCGGGAAAATGCGTAGCATTTTCCCGCTTGATAAAACATTTCATTTTTGTATACTGCAGTACATAGTTATCTATTAATATTTAGGATATAGAACTATTGCTCAAAACTAGTCCCAATCTCTTCGAGATAGGGACATCACTCCTCGGATATATCAGAAAATATGTAAACATCTTTTCTGATATACCGCTCGGAGTTTGGCCCTATCGTCTATCGGTTAGGACACAACGTTCTCAATGTTGGAAGCCGGGTTCGACTCCCGGTAGGGTCACATGATCAAAAAACTCGGATACTTCCGAGTTTTTTGTACAATTTAATAACTTTCTTTAGAGATTCAGGATCATTCTTTTGCATAAAAAGGAAACAATTCCATAATTTTTTCTTTAGTGTCATCTAACTGATTATCAAATAATAGATAATCTTTTAAGTCAGAAAAACCTACCCATTTGTATGCTCTTACTTCATTTTCTTGTAGTTTAATTTCATTATCATTACCCAAGAATTGAAAAGCAAAGAAGTGTCGTTCCGATCCTATATATTCTTTTCCATCGCGAACCAGT
>CALDKO010000077.1 GCA_937898165.1 uncultured bacterium
ATCCCAGTGATACACTACTCCAATAATATTTCCTGTCATCCAGACCGCTACTAATAGAGTCTGGATTATAATAAATTTCCATGATCCCATTCCCTCTGCAACCTGATCGGCAAGTTTTTCTCCCCAGGTTCGTGTATCTAGATCTTTTTCATGCCAATTTTTTTGTGGTAGTTCCATAGTAATATTCTAATATGTTATTCAACTAAATAATTAAGAGCGGTACCCATTACTGGTAAATATAATGGTAATACCTCGACCGGAATTTGCACAATAATTTGTTCATCAATAAATTCTGTTGGTAAAATATCAATTGGACGAACTCGGGCATTAGTTTTCACGCCCAGGTATTGCCCAATTCCGGAAATTGATGCACCAATTCCATACATATAGAAATGATTTGCATCACCATGATAAAATGCATGCTGATAAGTTTCTGGTGAACATGCAACTTGAACTTGCTGCATACTTTCTATTACCGGTTTCATAACTGCCAGCAGTGCCCCCAGTACTTCTTTATCAGGGTGCATGTGTAAAATTCCATACTCGTGAATAATTTTTTCAGCTTCGGATCGGGTGATTTTTAATTTTTCTTGGAGTGTTTTAATCAAATCATCGCTCCCTACAGAACACCATGATGATGCAAGAATTTGCCCTTTTTGCACCATACTAACATAGGTCGTATGTGCACCAATGGCAATCGTTCCGTACATTGCCTCTCCGTGAATATATTTTACCAAACGATGAATCGCATAACTGGAAATATCTATATGATCAATAATAAATCCTGCAGATTCAAACAACTCTGGAATATGTCGGAATTGCCCCGGGCGTGCCACTGACACATGCACATCATATCCATCAACCGTTTCTCCAATTACTTCATAATCGGCAATCATATCATGTGCTGAAAATTCTGGGTGATCTACTAATAATTTTTCCAAATACCGCTCAATACTTTGTTGTAATGATTTCTTAGATCCACCACCAAACACAGTTCGTGGAACAACCGTATGAAACACGGTAATGTATCGATCTGGAATAACCAGATGTACTTTTGAAAATCCATATTTTTTTCGTGTATCTTGTAATCGTGCAACTAATGTTTCATCCACAATTAATTCATTATGCTCATTAAATAAATGATCAGCAATTCGCTCACTGAAAAATGCTTTTAATTCTGTTTTTTTACCAGTTTTTGAAGCATGAAAAAAACGAACAAATCGATCGTCGATTGTACATGCAACAGAATCACGAGTTCGAGTAAGTAGTGCCATAGATAGAAAAAGTATACCATGAAATAAATAAAAAAATACCAACATGTTGGTATTTTTTTATTTATCGCACCGCACTACCTGGATCAACTGGTGTTTCTGGAATAAGAAACACTGGCGCACCCTCACCCACTGC
>CALDKO010000078.1 GCA_937898165.1 uncultured bacterium
ATATGTTAAAAAGGTAAATTATTTTAATTCCAAAGCTCGTTATTTAAAAGAAACTGCACAAATAATTCAGAAGGATTTTAATGGACAAGTTCCGAATAATGCAGAAGATCTTATGAAGCTTTCAGGTGTAGGTAGAAAAACCGCTGTTGCAGTACTTGCAAATGGATTTAACCAATACATAGGGATAGCGGTTGATACGCATGTAATTAGATTTGTAAAACGCTTTAAATTATCAAAACATACAGATGCCACAAAAATTGAGAAAGATTTATTAAAAATAATTCTTAAAAAACATTGGAATGCAGCCAGTTACGCGATCAAAGAATATGGTAGGAAAGAGGGTCGTGCACGTGGTTATAAACCAGAAGAGGATCCAATCTGGAAAGTTTATAAGAATATATAAAAAACCGCGATGCGGTTTTTTATTGTAAACTTTTTAAATATTCAAAAGTTGTTAAGTTGCTTGATTTGATGGCTGTAGCGTTTTCAATACCTACATAGCGCCAATGCCATGGCTCTGCTTTATATCCTGTAATTAATTCTTTATCATTTGGATAACTACGGACAAAACCATATTCCGCAGCATGGTTGTCGAGCCATGTGTATTCTGGAGACTTCTCAAAGGCATCTAAAACAAATGAAGCGTCGCTTCCAGATTTAAAATCTAATGCTGTACCCAATTGATGTTCAGAATGTTCAGGTTTTGCAACCATTGGGAATAATTGGTTTTTATTGACTGCTCCATTATTAGAAAAGAGGGTCTGTTGAATTCCAGCTGATCGATATGCAGAAGTAATAACCAAAGATAATCCAGCTTTTTTTGAATCAGTGATCATTTTTTCTAATGCTGTAATAGTTGTATCAGTTAGACAGCGGAGAGATGCCCCACCAATAGGAATTGTTTTTGGGATTGGTTGTAGATTACTTGGAATATAATTACCAAGACCTAAATCCTGCGATACTGGGAATAGCCATTTATTTTCCTGGTTTAAATCTTTAGGTTTTGGACAGGTTACTTTCTTTTCTGCAGTATTCAGTATTGCATCGGCCTCTCTATCAAATTCACGAGTTTCTACAATTTTAAATGTTTTGTCTTGTTCAGAAATTTGGAGGTCGACATTATTATAGGTTCCATCTGGGTTTAAGGTAATGCCTACAATCATTCCGTGCATAGTTTCTGGTGAAAATGACTGATCAAATATGAAATTACCTAAACTATAGAAAATCAATTTTCCTTTGTACTCTGCATAATCTTGAATAACATGTGGATGGTGTCCAATAATTAAATCTGCTCCAGCATCAATAGATGATTCTGCAAGAGTTTTTTGTCGATTATTGAACGGTTTATATTCGTCTCCCCAGTGGTATGACACAATTAAAAAATCAACTTGTGTTTTTGCATTTTTGATTATTTCTAGGCGTTTTGGATCAGAGGCAAGTAAAATACCAGGATTAGTTTCCGTTGCTGCAATCCAGTTTGGACCAACATCTGAAAAAGCGATAAATCCTATTTTTAATCCATTTTTTTCAATAATTTTAACCGTTGATGCGTCCGCTTTATTATCTCCGGCACCTGCAAATAAAGTATTATTTTTACGCAACCGTTTTAATGTATCGGTAAATCCTGCAACATTCCAATCACCAACATGATTATTTGCAAACGATACAATATCAAATCCCGTGTCTTTTAATACGGGTAATATGTTTGGATTCATACGAAATGAATATTTACTACCAACATTATTTCCTGTATCTGACACCGCACCTTCCAGGTTCGCAAATGAAATATCTGCATCACGAATAAATGAAACATGTTCAAATAATTTTGAAAAATCTCCGCCGTAGTTTTTATTTACTGATATTTCTACACCGCGGGTCATCATAATATCACCGACAAATGTTATAGTGGTTGTTTTTGGTGGTTCAGTTTTTTGTTCACCTGGTGTAGTAGTAATAGCTGAAACGCTTTTGCCAACAGTACTTAACCAGTTTTTTACAAACGATGTTTGGAGAAACATTGCAATAGTGGCAAAGATTCCTAAAACAATTAAGCCAGTTGTAGTTCTTGTATCAAACTTCATATGGTTCTATTGTACACAAAAACAGGAAACAATGAACTTGGCAAGAGGTTGTTTTTAAGGTGGGTTATAAAATTAATTATAATAAAAAACCGCAGCGCGGTTTTTTATTTATTGAACTAATACATAATCAATCGTTCTTCGTTCCATGTTTGTTTCTTTTACTTTTATTTTTACAATATTACCAACGCGGAATTCGCGGTTTGAATTGCGTCCTTTGATAACCTGATCTTTTTCGTTATAGGCAAAGAAATCAGTTCCCAGATCCATCAATCGGATCATTCCATCTGATTTTGATTCAGCCTCAGAAACGAACACTCCGAATTTTCCAAGTCCAGTAATAATACCGGTAAATTCTTGGCCAATTCGTGATGACATGTATTCCACTTGTTTATATTTAATTGAATCCCATTCAGCAGTTTGCGCATCTTTTTCTCGATCTGATGAAAAGGCACACATGCGATTAAATTCAGCATAATCATCTGGGGCAACCTTTGTTCCGTCGATGGTCATCTGTAGTAATCGATGTACCATAACGTCAGGGTAGCGACGAATAGGTGAGGTAAAGTGCGTATAGTAATCAAACGCCAGTCCAAAATGTCCAATGTTAGTGGTTGAATAAATCGCTTTTGCCAAACTACGTACAATTGATGATTGAATGGTATCCCGCGCTGTATCATTATCTACAGCATCCAGGATGGCCTGCAGTTCTTTTGGTGGAATAATTCCATCCTTTATCGTTACAATATATCCTAGTGTTTTTAAAAATGTCTGTAGATCCAGTACTCGGTCCGGCGCTGGTTTATCATGGATTCGGTATACTGCAATTCCTGCAGATTCTTTCCCCGATAATTTGATAGCTACAGCACGGTTGGCTGCTAGCATCCATTCCTCGATCATGCGCATGGTATCAATACGTTTTTTGATCATTACGCGGATTGGTACACCTGTTTCGTCCAGAATAAATCGTACCTCGTCTGCATCCATGGAAAGCGCACCTTTTTTATAACGTTCCTCTGTATATATTTTTGAAATACGCATTAATGATTCAAGTTCGGTATAGAACAAACCATTTTTTGCATCAATAATTTCTTGAGCCTCTTCATACGTAAATCGTTTGTCAGAACAAATTATTGTTCGTCCAAACCATTGATCTGTAATTTTTCCGGTCTCTTCATCAATAGTAAAAATGGTAGAAAATGCAAGTTTATCTTCATCTTGGCGAATAGAACATAGTTCATTTGAGAGAACTTCTGGGAGCATCGGAATTACACGATCAACCAAGTATACTGATGTGGTACGTAATTTTGCTTCTTCATCCAGTGCTGTTCCAGGTTTTACATAAAAAGAAACATCAGCAATATGAATTCCGATCTCGAGAGTTTTATCATCAATTCTTTTCCATGATAATGCATCGTCAAAATCTTTTGCATCAACCGGGTCAATCGTAAATGTGGTTGTTCCACGCATATCGCGTCGTTTTGAAATTTCATCTGCAGGAATTCCTGATCCATGTAATACCTGGGCCTCTTTTTCAACTGCATCTGGAAACGCACGATCAAATCCTTTTTCCATCACAATGGACATGATTTCAGTATCACTTTTGCCTGCTTCACCAATGATTTGTTTTAATGAACAGGTAGGGATGTCTCCTGACCATTCACCTAGGGAAACGAGAACTTTTTTATTTTTTGCTTCAGTAATATTTTCAGGAACTGGCGTTACACGCATTTCTGGTTCTTTTGGGTCGGTTGGTTGGAAATAATACCAATCAGCTTTTTGAACAATGATACCAGCATAGGCAGTTTTGCCGCGACGAACAATGCGAGCAACTTCACCAGTACCTTCAGTTTTTGATAGGACTTTTATTTCAACCAAATCACCATTAATTGCGTGTGCTGCATTATGATGAGTTTCTACCATTACCACGAATTTTGAATCACGATGAGTTACGAAACCGATTCCATTTTTCCCAACCTTAAAAATCCCTTCAAATGATTCAGGGATCATACCAGTTACTTTTGAATTATCAAGTAAGGGCTTTTGTGTGTCACGTCTGCGAGATTGGAAAATAGTCTGTTTCTTTGATCCATCTGTTGACCGCGGGGGATAATGCTTTTTCTGGTTATTAGAATCAGAGCTGTTTTTTTGAGGTGTCATATATAAATATAAAATACCATAAATAATGTATTTTTGCGAGATGAATTGACAATATGTTTAAACAGGGTAGGATGAGATAAACAATCAAAAAAAGTATATATGGGAACGAGAAAAAACAATCAAAAAAGTTATTTATTAGATTATAATGGAGAGGTAGATCCAGGTGCTGTTCGGGCATATATACATATGCTGGCACACCCTGATTATTTTTCAGAGAATATTATTTTTGCATTGATAGTTATCTTTGTATTAGCGGTAGTAGGTTGTGGGATTGTATTTTTCCTTGGACTTACAACATTATACCTAATCATTGGATTTCTCTTTGCGTGCTGGGTAATTGTTCGAGTTTAATTATTATCTAAATCACACCTTTAATGGGTGTGATTTTTATTTTCTTGACATATTTTTTAGTCTGGTTATAATGTACATCCGTTCTTTTTAAAATTTAAAACCAAAAACAAACCAAAATTATGTTAGTAGACACATTACCAGAAAGACAACAGACAGCAACACAGGAACAATTATTTGTTCCTAGAATGAAAGCCTGGGCATTACGCCCTAAAAATCTTGAACGTATCATTGTGTACGGATCTTGTATTTTATTTTTTATCGTTATCGGTTTATTATCCATCTATTTGGCTGGATTTGGATCAGAATACCAATAGGGAATGTCAGTGTAAAACAACCCACACGGGAATCGTGTGGGTTTTCTTGACTTTATTTGGTAATTTTGCTACTATCTTGTCATTATGTTAATGATGCGATTACAACGAATTGGACGAAAAAATGAACCACATTTCCGTGTGGTAGTTACTGATAAACGAAATGCTCCAAAATCTGGAAAATTTCTTGAAGTTATTGGATCTTATAATCCAAAAGCAGGAGTAGTAGTATTTGATGCTGAAAAAACAAAAACTCATTTGAAAAATGGAGTTCAACCATCAACTACTGTTCATAACTTCCTTTTGAAGCAAAAACTAATTGAAGGGAAACCAATAAACGCTCTTCCTAAAAAAGCTTCAACTACAAAACGAAAGGACGCAAAGAAAAAATAATTTTGTAATAAAAAACACCTAATTGGTGTTTTTTATTACAAATGAAAATTTATACTTTGTCAGTATTGTTATTCGTTAGGAGTATGATAATTTTGTGAGGAAGGGAAATATGATAATTCGAACATGCCCTGTATTTAGCAGATAATCAGATATGATATTTATGAATGATTCAGTTATTACTTATTTAGAAACCGTGGTAAAAGGTTTAGTAGATCATCCAGAGGATGTAAAAGTTACTAAAACCGTTGACGAAATGGGAGTGCTTATGACCCTTGATGTAAATCAGACAGACATGGGACAAATCATTGGACGAAAAGGAGCAACTGCAAAAGCTATTCGAACATTACTCCGTGTTGCTGGAATGAAAAACAACGCGCGTGTAAACATGAAAATTAATGAACCATTAGGACGCCCAGCATCAGTCAGTGCGGCTGATATGGATGCTGCTATTGATGATTTGAAAGCAGATTTAGACTAAAAATAAAACCACCCACGGGTGGTTTTATTTTTGACAATTTATGAAACATATGTATAATTAACAATAACATTTTTTCAAAACTAAATAAAAAGAAAGCATGAAAAATAATAAAAAAGGAAATATTATCTTGAATCTCGCAATACCAAAAAATTGCTCAAAAGAAGCTCAAGTATTTTTTGAATTTTGTGTTGATAAGTTTGGCGGAAAATCAGATTTATTTAGAGTACCTAGTCTTGACGATAATCAACTAGATATTCTTGCTGATGAGTTTCTTAAGAAAATTAACAAACGAAAGGAAAAAAATACACCAAAATACAAAGAGATTGGTGATGTACTTTTCGAAAGAGATTTTCGTCCGATTAAAATTAAATTTTCAATCAGTGGTTCTTTAGAGGGTATAAGATACCTTTTCGAAGGAATCGAATTTGCGTTTATCTCAGAAAGAGAAATTGGTGACACAGAATATAATTTGCTTGGGAAATTTTTTATTAGAAAAATGTCTCAACTATTTAATGTATGTAATC
>CALDKO010000079.1 GCA_937898165.1 uncultured bacterium
TTCTTTTAATTTTTTCATGAAATCATCAACACTTTCGAATGCTCCAAGACTTTTTACAAATTCATCATTCAATTCTGGTAATTGTTCATCTGCAATGTTTTGGTGGTTGTGATCATGATGATCAACACCTTCTTTATGCATGTTTTCATGCGCGCGCATTTGTCGAATTTCTTTTATAGCTTTTTCAATTTCTGCATCATCAACATTAATCACAAGAGGTTCTTTATTTTTTTCTTTTGCAATTTTTGTAACATCTGATAGTTCAACAGTAGGTAATAGGTCACTAGTGATTACATACTCCACATCATTTCCAGGTGCCAGTTTTGTGATATTGATATCAGGTCGCCCAATTGGCTGCACATCAGCCTCTTTAATAATAACGGTATAGTTTTCTGTGAGGGCATCATCTGCCATTTCTGCCAACAGTCCAGTTTCACCGATTCGTTCCAGGATTTTTGCTTCGGGGACATGACCCTTTCGGAAACCATCAATTTCAATGGTTTTTTGCAGTCGAGCTAAAGCTTTTGCACGAAACGCGGTAACGATTTTTTCAGGAATAGTAGCCGTAATTTCTACACGACTATTAGGAAGTTTTTTCACTTCTGTTTTGATATTTGTACTCATGCCATGAAACATATCAGAAACAAGGTAAAAATGCAAAAAAAGAGTCTCATAGGGGATGAGACTCTTCGAATATAAAACTACACTATTTTTTTGTTAACGTGATTACAATTCCGGGGGCCTCGTGTTGGGTAAGGATAAACCTGGAATCTTTTTCTTCAACCGAATAATTACCATTCATTATTTCTGCCGAACAGATCATATATGCCTGATAAGGATAACTGCCATTGTTCTGCTGATAGGTAATTATCTTCTTATCCTTTAACTCCTGCGGGACATAGGTATTATTTTCATACCCAATACCGTTTGGATTTGGATCTTTAAACTGAATATTTAATAAACCGGTCCTAGTTTCAATTAATGTTGCAGTTTCCATTTGCCACGGCTCCATTGTTTTATAGAGCAGGCTGGTTCCACTGTTTGAAATCTTTGGTTCAAACAACGTAGGTAAAGAGGCATTATAAGTGAAATTAGAAATTAAATATTGTGAAATTTCAATTTCGCCAACCTTGATTGACTCTACTTTCATCACGTTGCCGTCGATTTTACTGATGGCCGATGGGTTGATAGCTTCTTTTTTACAAGATGTAAACGTAATTGCAAATAATGCAATTAAAAAAGATAATAATACTTTAGATTTTTTCATTCGTTCTACGACCTATTTATATGTACCGGACTGTCGTTACCGGATTTGTTCTAGACTATATTAGCATATATTATATATATTGTCAAGTATTTATAAAGAGTAATTGCCTTGCACGAAGCTACTAACAAGAGATATACTATAGGTATTAGTAACTTTAATATGATTATAAATTATGAAAAAAATTATAGACAAAATGTATAACCCAACAAATACTAAACTTGGATTATTAGTATTACGTGTAACCCTAGGATCAGTTTTTATGGTTCACGGAATTCAAAAACTTTCTAACATGGAAGGAACTATTGGATTTTTTGGAATGATTGGATTTTCTGCATTTTGGGCATGGGTAGTTGCGCTTACTGAAACATTTGGAGGTTTTGCAGTAGTGATTGGATATGGAACACGTGTTGCAGCATCATTGTTGGCAGTTATATTGTTGACTGTAATTATCTATGTTAAAAAAGGACAAGGATTTATGAAAGAGGAATTAGATATTGTTTTGCTTGGATTATCTCTTGGTGTTGGATTGATTGGTTGTGGACCGTACAGTGCATGCCATATGTGCCATAAAGGAGATTGCAAAACATGTGCATCAGATGGAACTTGTGGATGTGACTGTAAATCAAAGAAATAGTATAAAAACCCTTTAAAACAAGGGTTTTTTAGTACGTAATGAATATATTGACAAATATAAATAAGTATGATATACTTTTCTTATAAATCATTCTTTAAATAAAACAAAATATACACATGAAAAAAATAATCATCACAACAATCACGTTAATATTAGTAACATTTGCAATTAATGTTTCGGCAGCAAATGAAATAAAAGAAACCTACACACCAATTGTTTCAAACAAAACAACAGCCTATCGTTGGGTGGCAACAATGGCAAATGATATAAAATACACTGTAATTATGATTGTAAACCAAGACAATCAAATGCAAAATTATATTTCGATAAAAGCTGAAAGATTCAGCGAACAGATTTCATTTGAAGATTTACCTGTTGCGCCTGGAGCTTCAAATATAAGTTTTTATTTATCTGAAGATCACAAAAAAATGTCTGTATACTATTATGCAGATGGTCCGGTTACAGTTGATATTGAAGACCTGTAAAAAATATAAAAATAAAACCCGTTCACAAAATTGTGAACGGGTTCATTGTTTATCATGGAATTAATGAATTAATTATTTTCAAAAATTACTGGAACAATATATTGATCTGTTTCTGGATTAAATGGCGCTTCACCATCCGATGGGTCGTCTTTTCTAAAGAGGAGACTTCCAACACCGGTATAGGTAAATGTTTCAGGGAGGGTTACCGTAAAATGAACATTAGTGGTTACCATCCAGTCTTCGGTAGTAGTTGCAGTAACAACTGCAATAGTATCCCCGTTTACATCGCGTAATGTTACAGGAAAGGATGCTTCAAAGAACCAAAATCCTGGAACGGTACCGGTAATTACTTGTTTTGGTGTTACATGATCATTATCAGATACATTATCAAGATTTAATACAGTAACTGGTGCTACTTGTACAGGCATGTCTTCATTTTTTGGGGCATTGGTGAGTTTAGGAAAAAACAACAATATTCCAGCCATTATTAAAGTAATTAAGGCTAGTCCTGTAATTTCCAAGAACACCTGGGTTTTTTTGGATATATTCATACTGGCAATAGTATATCAAAAATAAATCACAATACATACCCAACCTGGTATTATGTGGATAATTACTTGCTTTTTTCAGGACTTATTGTATACTTTGTACAAAGATTGAAAAAGTTATTTGTCATTTAAAAATTTAAAAAACGTTAGAATGAAAAGAAAATTAAGTATCATTATACTGTTATTATATAGCGGTATGGTGACCCACGCCCAGGGAAATGGGTTTGCATGTGGATCAGTTCCACCATCTGAAAAAGAAAATGTTCGTTTCCAAGAATTCGAACAGTATATGTATCAGACGTTGAATAAGCCAGTTAATGCACGCAATGCATCATTTGGTTGTACTACAGATCAAGGTAATGTTGTCACGTTACCAGTTGTGTTTCATATTATTGATACATCAGCAACAACAGTTGCAACAAATGCACAAATTACACTAGCCTTGAAAAACTTGAATGACCAATGGCGTCGTGTTACCGGTGATGGTGTCGATATGAAAATTCAGTTTGGATTAGCACAACGTGATCCATTTGGTAATCTAACTACAGGTATTAATCGTGTTAGTGGTAGAAATGTTCCTAATTATTTAAATTACGGATTAAATTTATCGACTAATTTGGTTTCGGTATTAAATTTAGGTAATTGGCCAAGTGATCAATATATAAATATTTATATTGTTACAAGATTAGTTGGCGCTGGTGGTTATGGTACAATGCCTGGAAATGCTGGATACGATGGTATTTTTCTGGATTCACGTGGAACATTCACAAATGGTAATATTTCCTTAACACATGAAATGGGTCATTATTTTGGACTGTTTCATACTTTTGAAACAGTATTTAATGATTCAGGAAATGAATGCCAAAATGATAATTGTTTATTACGAGGTGATCGTAATTGTGATACACCTCCAGTTAAAGTGGATGATTGTGGCTCAACAACATGTTCAGGCAGCGGTGATCCTAATAATTCATTTAAAAATTATATGAGTTATTGTAATGGTTCAACCAGGTTTACCCAAGGTCAAAAAGATAGAGTTCGTGCAGCGCTGTTCAGTGAATACCGTATAGGTTTGATTTCTTCGAATGCATTTATTCCGACAACTACACCACTTGAAGCAAGTATTGACTCGATACAGTACGTAAATGATCTGTCTTCACCTTTATGTGGACACAAATTGGACAGCGTATTACTTCGTGTAAATAATCTTGGAACAACTACCATTACATTATTAAAAATTAGAACTTCTGTTGCAGGTGTGTTAACCAACACTGTAACAAAATCAGTCAGTATTGCTCCTGGTACTTCAAAATTAGTGAGTGTGCCAGCGATTACGTTTACTGCCAGTGGTTCATATGATTTGTCATTTGAATTATTGCAGATCAATTCGAATAGGATTGATTATGATACGCTAAATAATAAGGTTTGCACGAGTGTTGAGCCGATTATTCTCCAAGTAGTTACCATTATTACAGTTGATGTGCCAGGTGGAGGAACGGCAACCGGTGCAAAAATATTTACATGCAGCGGAATCGATACATTAAAATTCACTGTAAATACAGGACATGAATTTCTTGGTTGGTATTTGGATGGTGTATTACTTTCCACTAATACTGAATATTCTTACGCTGTTGATGTGAATGAGTTTGCAACAGATAAACAATTTTTTGCAATGTGTAGGAAAAAGAGATTTACTGTTACAACCTCGGTGAGTCCTGCAAATGCAGGTACAGTGACCCCGGGTAGTACATATGACTATGGTTCCACAGATAGCTTAAAAACTCACAAAAAAGCTGGATATGTTTTCTTATACTGGAAGAAAAATAATGTATTTTATTCTTCTGATTCTATTATTCCTATTACAGTAGATGATAATGCGAATTATGTTGCGGTCTATGACATTGCAACAGGTATAAAAAACAACACATTGGATGTCGATGTGTCATTATATCCAAACCCAACGAATGATGTAATTAACATCGCCGTTGTTTCAAGCAAAAAAATCAATGGAACTATTTCCATTGTAAATATTCTTGGGCAAGCTCTTGAACAAAGAGTCGTTAATGCATCTACATCTAATTTTCAATTTGATGTAAGTACATTTGCAACTGGCAGTTACTTCATCTCGCTTAGAGATGAAGAAAGCAACACCCAAGAAATATATAAATTTATTGTTAGGTAACTAACATAAATTATAAAAAACTTTTCTTATCTTTTTTCATCTTTAACGCGAACCGGCTCATTTTTGAGCCGGTTTTTTATTGTCATCCTGGACCTGATCCAGGATCTTGGTGGTTTTCTTGTTTTTATCATACTGACGAATGTCAATATGATAAAAAGGAACGTGAGATTCTGATATCCATCAGAATGACTAATTACAATAAATAACAAAATACAGGAATTACTTCCTGTATTTTGCATCGTAGATTTCAATTGATTCCTTGATATTGGCGAGCGCAACGTCTTTGCCGTGGATACCGTTAATAGTAACAGTTCCTTTCTCACCTTTTTTGAGCTCTTTATAGGTTTCCCAAAAATGAGTGAATTCTTTCAGGCTGTGCTTATTAATATCAGACAAATCCTTCGTATCTTCCCAACGCTTATCGTTTACAGGTACAGCGATTATTTTTGCATCACTTTCGCCTGAATCAGTCATATCCATAACTGCTACTGGACGTACTGCTACCAAAATGCCTGGGTTCAATGGAAATGTAGTTAGCACAATTACATCAATCGCATCACCATCATGCCATAATGTTTGTGGAACGAATCCGTAATCAAATGGGTAGGGTGCTGATGAGTAATTTGCACGATCCAGTGCAATTAATCCAGTTGCTTTATCGATTTCGTATTTATTAGAAGATCCTTTTGGGATTTCAATAATTACATTTAACTCTTCAATAGTACCACGTGGTACATCATGCCATAGGTTCATAATTGTATTGTCATCCTGGACCTGATCCAGGATCTTAAATAGTATCTGATAAATCGGTCCATTCTGGGTTTGTCTTTTCTATAACATTTATTTTCCATTCTCGTTTCCAGAATTTCATTTGTTTTTCTCGGGCAATAGCTGATTCTATTGAATCAGTAGTATCATACCAAACAAGATTTTTAACAAAGTATCTTTTAGTAAAACCTTCGATAATTCCATTTTTATGTTCGTATATTCTTCGTTTTAAATTGTTTGTAACCCCAATATAGAGTACTCCATGTTTTTTACTTGCAAGAATATATACAAAATAAGTATTCATAGGCTATACAAGATCCTGGCATGCGCCAGGATGACACAATAATTACAATACATATACTTACTTGCTGTCTGATCCAGGATCTTTTTTCTATAAATTCTTCGAAGTCCTGGTATTTGCCAGGATGACAAATAGACTTGTATTAGTTATTTTCTTCGATTGATTTTGCCTCATTTTGAACCAGGTCAGCTAACGCTACAAAATCGTCTTCTGCTGCCAACGGTGTTCCTGTCTCGTCGACTTCCTCACCCTTGATTCCCTTGATATCAATTTTCCAGTTTGTTAATCGTGCAGCTAATCGAACGTTTTGTCCGCTTTTACCAATTGCCAATGACAATTGATTATCAGCAACTTCTACATGTGCAATGTGTTCTGCTTCGTCAATATCAATACTGACTACTTTTGCAGGTGCCAAAGCATTTGCGATAAATTCTGGAACTATAGGTGACCATGGAATGATATCAATATTTTCACCATGCAATTCGTCTTTTACGGTTTGTACACGAACTCCACGCTGACCAACACACGCACCGATCGGGTCAATATTTTCATCATGTGACCATACGGCAATTTTTGATCGTGATCCAGCCTCGCGTGATACTGATTTTATTTCAACCGTACCTGCTGCAACTTCTGGAGATTCCTGCATGAACAATTGTGTAATCATACCAGGATGTTTTCGTGATAATCGTAATGTTACACCACGTGGCCCTTCATCAATTGCGTATAGTACTGCCTTGATTCGTTCACCTGGACGAAACACTTCACCTGGAATTTGTTCACTGATGTGTAAAATTCCTGTTGCACGGTGAAATTCTACAAAGATATTTCCACGTTCAATAGTTTGAATTACACCACTGACAATGGTTCCTTGTTTTTCATGCCATTCCTTTGCAATAGTTCCTTTTTCAGCCTCACGTAGGCGTTGCATGATAACCTGTTTTGCAGTTTGTGCAGCAATACGTCCGAATTCTTTGTCAGGCTGTTGTAATGGGAATACTAATTCATCACCAAGCACTACATCAGATTTAATTCGTTTTGCGTCGTTGATATATAAATGTTTTTCCTCGTCGAATCGTGGTAGGACTTCTTCACCTTCCTCCATTTCGTGCACGCCGTTTTCCAATTCTTCCTCGGTTAACGCTGGACGAACAGTTGTTTCATCAACAACGATTTTTACTTGTGAAAAGTCTACGTCGCCCGTTTCCAAATTAAATGCAGCTTTGATGATTTGGCCTTTTTGTCCATAATCACGTTTGTATGCAGCAGCGAGCGATTGTTCAATAGCTTCAATGATAGCTGCTTGTGGGATTTTTTTCTCGGTTTCAATTTGTTCGAGAGTTGTTTTTAAAATTTTAAGATCAAATAACATATATTTTATTGTCATTCATGTAGTGTCATCCTGGTGAATACCAGGATCTTATAAAGATATTGGCTTTTGCCAGTATGACAACTGGTAGAATGATTATTTTATTTTTAATAAAAGCCCACATGCGTGAACTTGATCAGTAGTATAACACACCTGTGGAAAACTTTCAAACTGATTTGATTGCGGTATTATATTGTTGTGTGATATACTTTTGGTATTACTTATAATTTATTTTTATTTATGAAATGGAATGATATCCGCGATCGTCTTAAAAAAAGTTCAAATTCAGTTATGGAATCTTTCAAACCTGAATCCATGATGGTGAACAACAGTGTCGGTGCAGGAGGTGTACCTGTTTCATCAATGAAAAAAACTGATTTCAAAAAAATTATTTTCCCATTGGTTGTTGCAGTGGTTATTATTGCTGGAGTTATTGCAATATATTTGGTGTTGAAAAATAAAAATATACTGCCAGGAAATGATCTGAAATTAAACAAGGAAGAGGTAGCAGCAATTAATACATTTTTTGAGCAAAATCCACCACAACCATTAGATCAAAAAGATGTTACTGCTATCCAGAACATTTTAGACCCACAACCTGAAGTATCGGTCGAAAAAACACCAGTTAAACCTACTACTAAAAAATAATTATTTATATTATTCATATAATATATTGTATCTATGAAAAAAACTGTATTTTCTAAAATCTTTTCTACTGTTGCTATTATGACCATGGTTTTTGCTATGGTACCTTTTCAGACTGCACACGCAACTGGTTCTGAAAACGTTGTTGGGTATGCTTTTAGTGATATGCCAGATGATAGTGATCAAAATAAACCTTGCACAGGAATTGATCCTGCAGACACTAACAATGAACATTGTGGACGAGGGCTCGGATGGATTAGTTTAAACAGTATTAACCATCCTGGAACTATTAATTATGGTGTAAATCTAAACCGTACTACAGGAAATTTTGAAGGAAATGGTTATGCAGAATACGGTGGTTGGGTGAAATTTAATCCAACAGGTCCATTTCCAAGTGGTCCAGGAACCGTAGCATCTGGCGCAAAGGTAGATCCTGTATGTCTGGCTGATGTGACACGAACATGTAAAGTAACCGGATGGATTCGGTTTATTGCAGCTAAAGATGAAGATACCAATACTGCTGGGTGGCAAGGATGGGACGGATGGGTCAGTTTATCAGGAACAGGATATGGATTGGAATTAGATAAGCCTGACACAAACGGAGTTCGTAAATTTTTATCAGGAAGTGATCACTATGCATGGGGTTCATGGATTGTCGGATGGGTTGATTTTTCTAATGCATCTGTAATTCAAGATATGTGTTTAGATATGGATGGAATACAAACAAGTGTACCAGTGGATAGAGAACGAGATGTTTTTGGAAATTGTCCACCAAAAATAGATCACTGTCCTACAACAATAGTTACTAATCCAGATCATCCAAAATATAATCAAAATGATCCAAAAACTATAGGTACACAAAGTCAAGATGATATTGCAAATATGGGGTACTCTGTAAATCCACCACTTCCTGCATTAAATGCAAAATGTGGAATATTTGACTGTACTATAAAAGGTTACCCACAATACAAAGACTCAACAACTATTTCTGATAACAGTCTATGTCAATGTCCTGCAGGAACAACATTTAACGGTACTCGATGTGTACCTCCTCCTCCAGGTAATGATGTTTGTCCCACAACTAAATTTAATCTTCCAGGAGATCCTCGTAACGGAACAAATGACCCACAAACTACAGATAATTATCAAAGTTCATTACCATCAGGATATTCTGTAAAACCACCTCTTCCTGATACGAATGCAAAATGTGCTATCTGGGGGTGTATAGATCCATATGCAAATAATATAAATTCATCAACGACTATTCATGACTCATCATTATGTACTTATGATCCAGGTCCACATGAAATTTGTTGGAATAAAGTGGATGATGATCTCGACGGACAAGTTGACGAAGGTTGTCCAGTGAAAGGTCCAAAACAGCCAGTATATTGTGAAACTGGAGGTAGAAATTGTACAACAGGTACACCAGCTCAACCATAATCTTTTATATTTTATTATGAACAATCAAATTTTTAATCTCATAAAAGTAATAACATTAGCAGCGATTTTCGCAGCTGGTGTTTCTGCTGTATCTGCATTTACAGGTCCATCTACATTACCACCACCTGGAGGTCCAGCATCACCAGTTTCAATTCCAGTAAATGTGAGTTCTGACGCACAAAAAAAAGTTGGAGGATTCATTTCTGAATTATTCTTGAAATCTGGGGTAGCAAATGCATTTACCTTAACAGGTGCTAATGCAAAAGGGTGGATTATTGCAGAAGATACATTGGTTTCACCATGGTCATTCTCTATCAAGACATTTTTACCTGGAACAGAGTCACAAATGAAAATCGGAAGTCCAGATGGAACAGGTTTGGCTCAATTTACTGATGCAACATTTCCGCTAACTATTGATTTAGCAGGACGCGGAACTGCACCATCTCCAAAAGGACGTGATGCTATTGAACTCTTAGCTGACACTAATTATTGTAATACTCAAACAACTATCCGAACTAATACTCCAGGTATTCAATTTTGGAGTACTAAAAATGACAACAATGCAGATTTAATTGCACGACAAGTACAGTTAAATGGTGGTAATCCAGCAAAAGACAAAGTATTAATTTCAGTCGACGGTGACGGAAACGCAACATGGGCAAAAGTAACAGTGACTAATGGGGTAATAAGTTATACAGACTATACAACATCGCCAGCTGCCGAAGGGCAAGCGTTATGTGGAACACCGGATCCATCAAATACACCACAAGCATATGCTTGTTCGGCACAAGCAACAGGAGAATCAATATATGATGACGATAGAGGTGTTTGGGTTGCCCCTGGTACAGGTACTTGGGTAAAAGATTCAAGTATTACTTGTACATCTATGTTAATTCCTAAATTGCCAATTTTAGGACAAAACTGGTTTATTGACGGAGATGTTGTTTGTACAATAACCCCACCAGATAATAGTTCTTGTAAACCAACCGGAACATTTAATACCTCAAAAAGTACTTGTCATGTCGGAGATAGTTACTGTGGATCTAATTTGTAATCGATATGAAAACATTACTTAACTCAATTAAAATAATCGCGATCGCTGCAGTACTGGCTGTAGGTGTTTCGTATGTTTCTGCGTTTACTTCACCAAACGGAACTGTACCTACAGTTAATCCAGATAACAATGTGCCTGCACCAATTAATATTGGTGCTTTGGTGCAAACTAAAATTGGATCTCTGACTACTGAATCTTTTCTAAAATCAGGTAGCAATGTTACACCTGGAACCACTGGTTGGATTATCGCAGCCAATGCTGCAGGAGCGACAGATAATGGTGGTATCGCATCATTATGGCAATTCTTTCAAAAAGAATATTTACCAGGGACAAAATCACAGATGAAAGTAGGTAGTCCAAATCCAGGACGAACTACAACACCGTTACCATCTGTTAATAAAACAGAATTTAATCCAAAAGACACATCAATCCCACTAACTATTGATTTGATCGATCGTGGAACAGGAAACAATTCCGTGGATGGAACTCAGGTGATGGATTTGTTGGCAGGAGATGTGTGTAACAACGCAACAACTGTTCAAACTAACACCGCAGGTATTCAGTTTTGGAGTACTGCAAATGTAAATCCTAATACAAATGCTACAGGTGATAATGCTGATGTTATTGCACGAGGAATTCAATTAGGTGATTCCAGTGCCGGAGCTATGAAAGTATTAGTTGCAACCGATACATCTGGAAATGCGGTATGGGGAACCATGCGAATTGCAAATGGTCAGGTAGTTGTTGATTACCCAGGTTCATCAGACGTTGCAGCAGGTCAAGTGTGTGATGTTGTAACAAACACTTACACATGGTCATCTGGAACATGGGGTGTTTGTGCGGGTGCATCAGGATTTACATGGAGAGATTTTATTCCTTCACCTTCAACTAATACTTTCGGTGCTGTCGGGCAAACATGCCGATCATGGATTGATGCGAATGATGCCTTATACGATACAGGCGGAAGTCAGACTCGAACGGTACTATGTAAAGATTCAAGCGGAAACACTGTCGCAGATAATCTGTGTGATCCTATGACAAAGCCAGTTGCAACTCAAACTTGTGCAATGCCATTAGAATATAGAACTGCAATTAGAAATACAGATCCTGCAACACAAATTGTTACCAATGATTACAGTTCATCAGGAGCATGTCTTTACGGTAAGGTAGCTTCAACAACTCCTACAAACTTTGATTTTTCTTTTGCAGAAGATTGTAAAAGTGTAAGTATTACAGGACCAGTCCCATCAGGGTATCGACCAGTAAGTTTCTGTGGACAATTAACTTCTTCAGGTACATTCACGCCTGGATATGGATTTAATGCAGGACCAGGACCAGGAGGAAATGGGTCATTAAGCTTCGGAAGCTACATGATGACATTGCAAGTTAAGCCACAATAAAATCATATGAAAAAACAAATCTTAAACTCAATAAAGATTATTACACTAGCTGCATTACTTGCTGTGGGTGTTTCGTATGTATCTGCGGCTCCATGGTCAGCACCAGGGACAGGTGCAACAGGTGGAAATACTGTAGCATCGGTGAACATTAGTGAATATGACCAAACAAAAATTGGATCATTCACTACTAATAATTTCTTTAAAGCTGGTGGAGCTTTTAATGCAACTGGTGCGTCATGGAATAAACCAGGGTACGCTGTTGCTGAAAAAGCATTCATTTCTCCTTGGTCATTCTTTACATCTGCATTTTTACCAGGAAACACATCACAGGTGAAAATCGGTGGAGGTGATGACGCAACAACTGATATATTCAATGCTGCACGTACTCCGTTCACTATTGATTTGGCAGGACGTGGAACAGGAAATAATTCTGTACCAGGTCGCCGGGTAATTGATATTCGAACAGATGCTTCAATGTGTTATCCGAATGCAACTATTCGAACTAATACACCAGCAATTGAATTATTAAATTCAAAAACTGGTGATAACGCGGATGTTATTGTCCGAGGAATTCAATTGTCAGGAGGAAATCCTGCACCAGGTAAAATTCTTGTTTCAACTGATGCAAATGGAAACGCTGTATGGGGAACACCGACACTTTCAGGTGGACAAATTGTGTTCACATATGGAACATCACCAGTTCCTGCGGGACAGTGTGTAACACCTCAAAATATTTGTAATGACCCGAGTGCTACTAATTACAATCAGCCTGGTCCATGTACACAGGCAATGAAATATGGATGGCATATGGATTATGTTGCTGGAGAGTGTTCGCTAACCAGTACGAATATAGACAACATAATGGCAATAGTGTCACTGTCTCCAGATTACTATCAATCACTTGGGAATGTTGCTCAAATTCAACAATCATTGGCTCTCAATAATAACTCTCGTTTTACATATTATAATCACACTAGTACATTCATGCAGTGTGAAGGTCAAGATGGAAATGTTTATCCTGCTGACAAGTGCGCAAAACCTGAACAAGTAATATGGCTTGGTTCAGATATAGATCAACAATGCCAAGATCCTCAACGTGACCCAGATCGTGACCCAGATGATGGTTGTGAAGGTGGTGGTGCTGGTGGATGTGGCACTGCTGGTTAAAGGCTACAACAAAAAACCGCATTGCGGTTTTTTGTTATCTCTCTATTTCTGATATAATGAATTCATATGAAAAAAACGACCTCACCGATGAAAAAAGACAAGATTCCTGCTTTCGCAGGAATGACAACAAATACAAAAAAACTTATTGTCGCCAACTGGAAAATGAATCCAACCGACGGAAAAACAGCATTGTCATGGTTCAAGAAAATTCAAAAAACTGCGCACAAATATGGGAAAAATGTAGAAACAGTTATTTGTCCGCCTGCAGTGTATTTGCAATCACTACAATCTTTGGTTACAGATCGAGATTGCGTATTAGGTGCACAAAACTGTTTTTATGAAAACTCAGGATCATACACCGGTGAAATTTCACCTGAAATGATTTTTAATGCTCGAGCTCGATATGTAATTATCGGACATAGTGAACGGCGCGCATTAGGTGAAACCAATGAAATAGTAAATAGAAAAATACAAAAAATATTACAATATCCACTGTCAGTAATTTTGTGTGTTGGTGAAAAAAAACGATCAGATAACGGTGCACACTTTAAAGAGATTAAAAAGCAAATTATAGAATGCCTACAAGATGTTCCGATCACTGCATATGATCGAATAGTTATTGCCTATGAACCTGTTTGGGCTATTGGTAAAGACGCAAAAAGATCAGCAACCGCAGAAGAATGTTTTGAAATGGTTACGGTGATTCGTCGCAGTGTTGCAGAACTTACTAAAAATCCAGAATTGGGACAAAATATAAAAGTGTTGTATGGTGGATCCAGTAACGCAACTAATACACAAGAATTTTTAACCACCGGTGGGGCTGATGGATTATTGGTAGGACGAGCCAGCCTAGATCCAAAGGAATTTTCAACTATGATTACTATTGCATCAAAATTAAAATAACAATTTACCAAAAAAGATTCTGTTTTCGAATTCTGCGGAACGCAAGCGCCCTCACGTGGCTTTGCCACTGCGGGTTCGGTCCTCGAATTCTCAAACATGAATCTTTTTTGATTTACTACATGAATTATTTATCACAAACAAACCCAATAGAATTTACAGGAAAACGAGTTATTATACGTGTTGATTTTAATGTACCTATTGAAAATGGAGTTGTTTCAGAATCTGAAGCGTTCCGTATTCATGCGGTTGTTCCAACCATACAATGGTTGAAAAATGCGGGTGCAAAAATTATCCTAATTTCGCATATTGGTCGTGGCGGTGATTCATTGTCACCGGTCGCAGATTATATTGCAAAGGTGTTACCAGAACTTGATGTGAAGTTTATTCCTGAAATTATTGGGAATAATGTGGATACTGCAATTTCGAATTTACAAAACAGCGATGTAATACTACTCGAAAATATTCGACAAAATCCAGGTGAAGAAAAAAATGATTCAGAATTTGCAAAAACTCTTGCAGTATATGCAGATTATTATGTGAATGATGCGTTTGCAGTTTCACATCGAAAACATGCCAGTGTTGTTGGTATTCCTGCCATTATTCCAGGCTATGTTGGGCTATTAATTGAATCTGAAATAAATCATTTGAATCAGGCATTGCAACCACAATCTCCATCAGTTCTCATTATGGCTGGAATTAAATTTGAAACAAAATTGCCATTGATTGAAAAACTGTTGCCATTATATGATTCAGTAATATTAGGTGGAGGACTGTTGAATACTTATTTAAAATCATCCAATATTTCTGTTGGGAAATCTGTAATTGATGAGTCTGCGGATTTGTCATCAATTATTGGTAATGCAAAAATTATCGTTCCAGATATAGTAGTTATTGAACGAGACGGAACATCACATGAAATTAATACTCATGAGGTTATGGAAAACGACGTAATTGTCGATGTGGTTATATCAGAAAAAATGAAAACATTCATTAATACCGCTGCTACTATTGTTTGGAACGGACCTCTTGGTTGGTATGAAAAGGGGTATGTACAAAGTACACTGGATATTGTTGCAAATTTGGGAACACAAACCCAGACCATTGTTGGTGGTGGAGATACAGTTACTGTTATTCGAAAGGAAAATTTGGAAGAAAAAATATCGTTTCTTTCTACAGGTGGCGGTGCAATGCTTGAATACTTACAAAATGGAACGCTTATTGGATTATCATCATTAATATAAAATAATGTGGCATATACATTTTTAAATCAATAGTATATAATTAAAGTTACCTATGACTATATTCAATTATAAAATTATAAATTATAAGAAATTTGCTGCTTTTATGGTTCTATTTACCCTAATAGTTAGCTCTTTTAGCTTTTTAATTCAAAAACCGACTACTGTTGATGCAGCAATTACTGATTGTACTACAGCTGTAGGAAATCTTGTTCAAAATTGTAGTTTTGAAAATCCTGCAGGACCAATAGGTGGTCATATTAATCCAAATCAAGACGTTCTTGATAATGGAGATGCGAGTATTACTAACTGGCCTACATTTGATGATGGTGGAAAACAGGGTAATGTGGGTACTATATTTAACAACGATGCATTTTTTATTCCTGCACAAGGCGACCGTCTTATCGATGTATCTGGGCATACATATGCTGCTGATTATATTGAAAAAGCCGGAATGGGAATTCAGCAGACTATTACAGGCCTTACTGTTGGAAAGACATATGAAATTATCTTTTCTCAAGGTTATTCACCAATCCTTCAGCCTTCAAAAGTTACTGTATTAATAGACGGAATGCCAAGTATCGAAGGTATTGGAGGATTTAATGTAAACAATAGCACTGCGGGAACAACTAATCTTGGACCATTTGTTAAATGGAAAGAACAGCGAACAACATTTGTTGCAACTGCAACATCTGCAGTTATTGGGTTTAGAGGTGAAGTAACACAAGCTGGGCGAGGAGATTTTATTGATAACATAATTATGAAAGAGGTCGCTGATACAACAGCTCCTATTCTCACCCTCTCACCTGCTACTACAACTGTCTCAGGGCCATTTACCGTTACGGTATGTACTAGCGAACCTCTTGCAACTACACCTGTTAGTGCAACACTTGAATTAACTGATTTTAATGTGACCAATGGTACTGCAAGTGGGCTTTCTGGACCAACTACTGGACCAAGTTGTCCTGGAGGAGAGATTTATACAGTCACTATAACACCAACTATTGTTGTTGATGGAACTATTACTGTCTCAGTTCCATCAGGCGCAGCAACTGACCCAACAGGAAATTCTAGTACTACTGCAAATACCGTAGTTGCTACATATGATATTGTAACAGTAATCATTTCTCCTGTGCATATTCAAACTGATAATGGAATAAACAATCAATATGGAACTACTGGTAATACTGTGACACTAACCTATACAACTGATATAGATGTTTCAACTGCTGGTACACACACTGTTACTATCGGAGGTCAATCTGTAGTACCATCATGTACAGGTGCAGGGCCTTCTATATGTACAGCTACATTACCTATAACTGCAATTGTTCCGGCAAGTGATGGATTGGTCCCATTCTCTATTATAGTAGATAGTCAAACGACAACAGCAACAACCGACCTTTCATCAGTAACTATCGACCGCACTATCAACGTAGTAATTAACACCCCTGTTCCAGGTGATGATTTATCAACGTTTTTGATTGGTGGTCAATGTGAAGTTGGTGCTGGAAATGTAACAATCTCAGGAACTGGATTTACTCCAAACCCTGTGACAACCCCATGTGATAGTTTTGGATATTTTGAATATGATCCTGTAACTGGAACTCCAGGAACTATTACCATTATTGCAACTCAAACAGATCTTGCAGGAAATGTTGGAACAGATACCAACATATATACACTTGCGGCTCCTGGATTGCCAGTAGTTACTATTGACTCACCTCGCGGTGTTACTCCGAGAGGTTCTAGTACAGTTTCTGGTACTTGTTCTGAAATAGGTGAAATAGTAGTCATTTCAGGAACAGGATTTGAATCAACAGGAAACACTGTTTGTTTGGTAACAGGAACATATGAATATGATATTACAATTACAGGAAATGCTTCGATTAATGCATCGCAAACAAACAGTACAGGTACAGCTGTCGCGACAACAACTACACGTTTACCAAGAAGTGGATCTTCAGGAGGGTGTGAACCGGGAGCTCCTTGTGATACTGGTAATTCAAATAATTCTTCCAATAATTCTAATACTCAAATAGATAATTCAAGTAATAATGTCGAGGAGGCTAATAATGAGAATTCTACATGTCCAGCGTTCACTCAATATTTGAAACAAGGAATGCGTGATGGACAAAACGGAGTATCTGAAGTTTCTAAAGTACAAAAGTTTTTAAATAAAAATCTTGGTATAGTTTTATCAATTGATGGTGTTTTTGGAAAACGTACACGAGATGCTGTGAAAAGTTTCCAATCTATGCATTTTGCTGAAGTTTTGGCGCCATGGGCGCTATCTGGACCTACTGGTTGGTGGTACCAATCAACGCGAGGTTATGCAAACTTTATTGAAAATTGTTCAGAAGGAGTTGTGCAACTTGATAACAGTGTAAAAGTACAAGATGGTAAAATTGTAAGTTAATATTAAAAAACACGTTTTATAAAACGTGTTTTTTAATTTCCAACTCAACTCCATAGTGATCAGAGAGCATCGTTTTTGTTAATTTTTCCTTATGGATTGTTTCTGTTTCCTCAATAAATTTTTTTGAGATACTAGATCGGAAG
>CALDKO010000080.1 GCA_937898165.1 uncultured bacterium
CATCAAATATGGGAAGGTGGCTATATTGACCATATTACAGATGGTATGAATTATGCTCGTCATCTATACACGTTTGATTCTGGTTTTGGTAGACCGTTACCGTTTTCAGTATCTGATGCATTGCTCATTTTTTTCTTGCATGATTTGGAAAAACCATGGCGTATATTAGTGGATGAGCAAGGAAAAGCTTCAAACAGAGAAGGAATTGCAACCAAGGACGAATTCAAGAAATTCCGCGAAGATAAACTTGCTGATTACGGACTGGTTCTTACACCGGCTCAATTAAATGCGTTTACTTATATTGAAGGTGAATACAAAGATTACTCCAGCGAGCGCCGTGTAATGAACGAACTGGCTGCATTTTGCCATAAGGTTGATAATTGGTGCGCGCGTGGATGGTATGACTATCCAAAAGTAGAAGGAGATGAATGGATTGGTGCTGGAAGAATTCGAACGATTAAATAAAAGTTTACAAAAAACCTCACAGATATTGTGAGGTTTTTAATGTGTTTGAATTGTCATATAAATATCCTCCACAGCTTTTACTGCATCACCTGCAGCAATGTTATTTTGGTGGTAGTGAATATTAGTGCAATCACCAGCTGCCCAGATTCCTGGCGTGGTTGTTTTTTGTGTCCACGGATCGATTACAATAGTTTTTGCATCATTTAATTCAACTAATCCTGAAACATAATCAGTATTTGGAATCTGGCCAATTTCTACAAAGACTCCGTTTACGTTCAGTGTTTCCTCAATTCCTGTTTCTTTATTTTTTACCTTGATTCCAGATACGAATTTATCACCCAGTACTTCTGTAGTTTCTGTATTAATAAATATTTTGATATTTGGGTGTTTTGAGATTTTCTCAACAGTGATTGCGTCAGCTCGGAATGTCGCACTGTGATGGATTAAATATACAGCAGGGCAATAGGCGAGCAGTTGTGCAGCCGTTTCGAAACCTGCGTTTCCGCCACCCAGTACCGCTACGGGCATTCCTGAAAACAATGGCCCGTCGCAACTGGCACAGTATACGACTCCTTTGTTTTCAAAACCAAGAGCTCCAGGTACGTCAATTTTACGACGAGAGCTTCCTGTGGTAACTAACACTGTTTTTGTTTGTAAGATGGTTCCTTTTTCAGTAGTGACAGTAAAATCCATATCACCGTTTTTTGCAACAGATGTTACTTTTTCATATTCAAAAATATCAAGGAAATCCCCTTTGTAATATTCAGTGTGTTCTTTTAAATTTTTCGCTAAATCACTACCAGAAATTTCAGGTGTTCCAATCCAGTTATATATTTTTTCAGATACGACAGATTGTCCGCCGAATTCACTTGCAATGATTGCAGTTTTTAAATTTTTTCGTGCTGCATAGACTGCTGCTGCACATCCTGCTGGCCCACCACCAATAATAATTAGATCGTAAGTTTTCATATGGAGTCATTATATAAGTAAACAGGGAATCAGGCAAAGATTTGACAGATTGTTATTATTGATTTTTATGTCGAAAAATATAGATAAATGAAAACAATAAAAAATGTAGTAAAATTTTTGAACATACTAGTGTTCCTGTATGCTCTCTTAGGAATATGGTTAGTAATTAATTGGTTATTTATACCGGCAAGCAAGGATATTTTATATGAATTAATTAGTCGTAACTTCCTACTTGTACTATTTGGAATAGTCTCTGTTGTTAAAATTACAGATGCTATTATAACAAGGGTTTTCCCAGAAATTCGAGCAGAAATGTATAGCAGTAAATTAATATATGATCTTGGAGTATTTTATTTTGAATTTTTGACTATTATTTTTCTATTTCCTATCTCAGAAAATTCAATTAAAATAATTCTT
>CALDKO010000081.1 GCA_937898165.1 uncultured bacterium
CCCACCAGCCCAAGCGCAACGTATTATTACTATTATAAAAGAGTACGGGTTAGACACCCTTGCTAACTCACTTGCACAAATGGCAGGTGCAAAACTCAGTAATAAAATTGTAAACAAATCAACAGGTGGAGCCAGCGGTGACAGTAGTCAAAACGGATTTATCACCAGTTTTGCAGATTATTTTGCGAACCTGGATAATGAACAAACAGATAAATTCGTGACTGATTTAGGAATTTCAAATAATCCCTATGCTGCCGGAATTGCAAAATCAGTAATTAAAAGTGCCCAAGGTGCAGCAGGTGGACAAAGTGCACTTTCTGCGTTTGATTTAGATAAAATTGTTGGTGCAGATTATAAACAATTCGCAAATGATGCAAAAGTTGGTGGGTGGGATGGATTCCTAGCACTATCAAATCCTGCAAACACAAACATTGGTTCTGCGTTAATTGCAAAACAAGAAATTGCAGAAAAAATTGCAAAAGCAAAAGAATTAGAGCAGTTTAAACTCACCTCACCAGGGATTAAACCACAAGGAAAGTGTGATAAATCATTTGCTGATTATAAAGCTGATGTTAATGAAACAAAAAACAGAATTGCAGCTGCAAAAAATGGTGGCACTAGTATATCTTCTGATGGTAAATCAGATGCAGCCTCAATCAATGAAATGAATGACATGATAAATGAGTCAAAGGCTGCTGCTGGTGAAGCTCGTTCTCCTAGTGCTGGTGGTGGAGATACCCGATCTGGTGGGAATGGACTAGCCGCCGCTGGTGGTATTATTGGTGGAATTATTGAAGATTACGGTGGGTGTCTCGAGGAGTTCATCAACAACCCTGTAGGAACATCTACTAGCATGTTAACAGGAGCTCTAGCAGCAGGGTCACAACAACTCACAGCATCAGACGAAATGGGTGAAATGATCGCAGGTCTCGTACTCGGTCTCGTGAATAGTTTTATCAAAGGAGGACTCACTGCGCTCAACGCTGATTTCAAACCATCGAGAAGTACTGTCGGTGGTCCAGAGCAATTAGTTGGTGTAAATGGTCAAACTATCAACTGGACCCAGATACCTAATACAATTATCGATCTCCAAGAAGAATTCCCATCAGCAATGACATCTACTCGCTATGAATTAAGTTTATTAAAACAGTATTCACAAACAGTAGCTCGAGATGGTTCTGATGGAAACGATTTTTCTGACAGAATTATAGCACTCGATGCCTGTGTCCCAGGACCAGATTTTAGATACAATGCACGCCTAGATATCTATAAAAAAGCTCAACTATCAAAATTGGAACGTCTGAAAGAGAAAGGGAAAGATTCAAATAAAAAATGGCGCCAGGCAGTATATGAAGATGTTAACACCAGTGTTGATTATGCAAAAACAGAAATGGAGATGATGACCCAACGACCAGAGATGAATATTCCTGGCGCCTCAGTCATGCAGTCACAAATATCTGTTTTGAAAAAAGTAAGAAATACATTCCAACAAAACCAAAAAGATATTGTGAGTAAACAGCTCACTATCAATATTCTTTCACAAATTGAAAGTATATTGAAATCAAGTGTTCGTGGACTAAATGCTGCCGATCCGACAATCGCCGTCCCTGTTGATATTGCATTCACTGATCACAACTGGGAAATGCTTTCGCGACCACAACAAGATACGTTTGTAACTTGGGCAAAAAAACTCTATAAAATGCCTACAAAAACACCACTTTTTGGATCAGAGTGGGACACATTAACTGTTGCTGATAAAAAAATTGTTGTTGATTGGGCAAAACAAATGCAAGGATTAGATGCTATCCCTACAGGCACTACTGAAAAAGATCTGGTACTAGGTTCTGCATGGCTCGTAGCTGGTGTAGATCCACAAAATATCGACACTACAGAAACTTGTGATGAGTCATGTACTGTACGGAAAAATGTTGCACTCGGGGCGATCTGGTCTCTCTGGGTAAATCCTGAAAGATATATAACCAATCTTACAGAATGGACATCGGGTAATACAACTTATGATCGATTTATCAAAGATAAATCGTCTGCGCTCACTCTTTATAATAGTATTAAAAATGATATCTCTATACCCTACACAATACAAAAAATTGAAGTAGCACTCAAAGAGGTTACTAGTAGTATTGACCAGCTAAACAAACTAACAGCTGACTGTAAAAAAATGAAGGATATTATCCAACAAAACAGTGGTCTGGAAAATGATCCAAATGGTCATACAAAAATGCTCGATATTCTCAAAGCTCGAAAAACAGAATTTGCAAGCTCAGAAGTTCGCGATGCAATTACGAACTATACGAGTATTTTATCTTTACCAATTGGTGCCTATCAGGCAGATCCATTAAATAATTGTGGAGCTGTCGCAGATCCGAGACTCAACCCTCTCTATAACCAAGATCCAAATGCAGGGGACTCTCCTTCTGAGTCAGAGATGGACTCATTTACTCGCGATAGAGAGATACGTGACTATTGGAGAAATGAACTTGCTAATTTTTTGGCTCGTAGTAATAGTCAGGTTTGTAAACAAGAAATAGGAATTGTTGGTGATGTTAATGATAATGATGAACCGACTGATCCTGGTCTAGCGAGAATCGCAGAAGAATATCAGATTCAACCTGCAAAATCTGTATGGGAACTATTACGCCAGGGTGATCAAGCAATGTGTGGATTAAATAAATTTGTGAGAGCATATGCATATCCACCTTATTCTACAAAAGGATACAAACCATTAACCTGTGATCCTAGTTGGATGCAATTATCCAAGAAAACAATTGTAAGTTATCTTTTTAATGAAGATATCATTGATTAATTTTTAAATTAAAAAACCTACATTTGTAGGTTTTTTAATTTGCATTTAATTTCAGTAAAGTGATATACTGCTTAATAGATATGCGGAAATTTTACGCAGCCATCGCATTATGTATTACACTTATTGGAACACTTTCTCCAGTTGTTTTTTCGGTGTCACTATTTGGTAATACACCAAAAATTAATGTAGAGAAAAATATTGCGTATGCAAGTGATGATTTTATTGAAACAAAATTCCAGGATATATTAACCGTAGAAAGTACACCCGCACAAAACGGATATTATACCATTCAAGGTAATATTAGATATCATATGACAGGTATCGCAAGTGCGGTTCCTGATGGAACTCCGTTAAATGTTGGTGTTGGCTTTTTAAGTGCATTTAAAAATGGTTATATTTCAGGCGCATTATATCAAATAATGGGTGGTGTACTTGGGGCAACTTACCGAGAAGCGGTTTTATTTGATCCAGAGTTACGTGTTAGAAAAATTGGATCAACTACATTTGCTTATGAAGACAATGTGGACGTACCAGCTCCAGGATTGAAAGACAATGAGTTCGGAATAATAAATAAAAATGTTCCTTTAGTTGCAGGTAATTATGAAGCATGGTTTTTACAAAATAATCCAATATCAAGTGATATCCTTTCTAAACGATTAACATTTACTATTGACCAAGGTGGTAATGTAACTAATACACATATTGATAACAGTACTGGTGTAAACCAAAACGGCGATACAAAATTTGCCTTTATCAATTATCCTGAAATTTTTATTGATGAAACAAAACCAAGAGAAGCAAAGATTACTGGAAAGTTTATATATAAAGACCCTGCGAAACCAACTCCTGCACCTGATAATGCACCGGTTAATGTTTCATGGATGCTGTCAGACCCAACTGATACAGGCCCAGGTGAAAAAGGGAAAATCTTGTATACAGGCACAGTTTCGGGATCAGGAAAAATAAATGCTGAAATTCCATTTGAATTTACTATAAACAACCTAGACGTTGGCAAAAAGCTTGAAATCCATTTAGAGGAAAACGTACTAACAACCAGTGAAGGAAAAAGATTACGATCAGCCTACGTTCCATTCACAGCAGGAATACCTGTTGATAATGCAGCAATCCAACAACAATTACAACAACAAAATGCTGATGCAGCACAAAAAGCATTGGACGATATAAACAGTGCCGCAGGTGACTCCAGTGAAGCTGGTTTTAGGTGTTGGTATAATTTCCGTTGTCAAATAACCGTAATATTGGTTGATTTATTAACATTTATCCCAAATTTTATTGCAATTGTTACTGGGATTACTGCTGATTTTATGTTAAAAATATCAATCAACCCAGCAACATATGGATTACCTGGAAGTGGTATTGAAAGCGGTATTAGAGATGCGTGGAAAATTGTAAGAGATTTTTCAAATATATTATTTATATTTGCATTATTTGTTGCTGCATTTAGTTTAATATTAAATAAGAATTTTATGGGTTTTGAACCCAAAAAAACAGTCGTTCGTGTCATCATTATGGCATTGTTAGTAAATTTTAGTCTACTTTTTTGTAGAATAATAATACAAACTGCAGATTTATTTTCAAATATATTTTATAATAAAATTGGAACTACAGATTATTCTAATAGTCGTAATACTACAGTAAAAACTGTTGCTCAGTTATATGACTCATTAAAAATTAAATCTATATCCCTTCCATTAATTGACCAGTCAGATCCACAGAATCTTTTCACGGATGCGGGAATTACGCAGAATATGCCCGGATCATTTACTGCATATTTAATGGTTGGATTTCTTATCTTTTTTGTTCTTCTTATTTTTATATGGACATTTGCATCAATGTTGTTTATCTTTTTAGGTAGAATACTCGGGTTGTGGATAGGAATGATATTATCTCCTATAGCTTTTGTTTCTTGGTCA
>CALDKO010000082.1 GCA_937898165.1 uncultured bacterium
AAGGTTAAAAAATAATACCGAAACTGTTTAACAAAACAATTGCATCTTTTGAAAAAAAGAATTTTCCCACATCTTTTGATCTTCCCAATAAATTTTTGATAAAACTTTATCAATTATGAGAACAGGAAGTTTTTCTTCTTTAAGAGAAACAATTTTTATTTGTTTCTCAAAAAAGATATCACATTCTTTTTCTGAATAAAGTTTGAATTTTCTTTCATAAAGAGATTCAAATTTTAAATCTCCCATAATAGAAATTGTGTCCAATTTAATCTGATTTTTAGATTCTTTTAATTCTCCATAACCAATGATATTAATCGTGGTTATAGATTTTTCTTCTTTTTTGCTTCTTGTTGTCTGTTGTGCTTGTGCTTGTTCGGTCATTTGTTTAAAGTTTATTTTTTATTAAATTGATTCAAATTGATACTATTCATTCTAAGAAAAAAGTCAAACAATTTGTTTGACTTTTTATATTCCAGTAATTACATGTGTAATAACCAACACCAAAGGACTCACTAATCGCCATAACACAAATGCAACAATAAACATCAACACAAAACTATATTTTGAAAGCATCATATATTTTTGACGTAGTGAATACGGCAATAATGCAGACAAAATATGATGGCCGTCAAGTGGTGGAATTGGAATCAAATTAAATACGGCAAGTGAAATATTTATCAGAACTACCATCAGAAAAAATTGAACCATAACCGCATCAAAAGACCCTAATCTAATTAATACACCGAAAACAACAGCAAGGAATATATTAATAAGAGGTCCAGCTGCGGCAACAATCGCACCACCATATCGTTCTTTCCATGCTGTACCACGAATATTTCGTGGATCATACGGAACTGGCTTTGCCCACCCAAATACTACAGGTGATCCAGATATTACAAATAATAATGGTAATAGTATTGAACCAATAGGGTCGATATGTGGGATTGGATTAAGAGTCAACCGCCCAAGAAGCCGAGCTGTGGGATCACCTAAATATTCCGCCATGTACCCATGGGAAACCTCGTGCAAAATAACCGAAATAATCAAAACAATAAATGAAATAATAGGAAGTGACATATTGTTAGATTATACCTGAACGATATACCAAGTAAAGTTTTAAACTATTATAAATAAGCATTTTGTAAGTTCGAGTACCTGCCGGAGCCGAAGGCGTGAGGTAGCTTGCTCTACGCAGAACTTATAAAATGCTTATTTATAATAGTAAGAAATGTTAATATGGTCTAACTACTTGCATTTTTTGGGCAATATGTTAGGATATCCCTATTACTTAATCGTTTTAACCCTATATTATTTATGGCTCGTACTTGCGCAATAACTGGAAAAAATTCACTAATGGGAGGAGGATATTCCAACCGTGTTCGTGCTACCAAATTTAACCCTACAGGGTTACGACGACGTTACGCGAATCTCCAGACAAAAACCTATGTTATTCCTGAATTGGATAACCAAAAAATCAAATTGACTATTTCTACAAAAGGAATGAAAACTATCGCTAAAAAAGGTATTTTCAAAGCTTTAAAAGATGCAGCAATTATATAAATAAAAACACTTCAAAATGAAGTGTTTTTATTTATTCCCCGTGCAAGAAACAGTTGTAGTATCTGAATAACAATTGATCGTTCCTAATTGGGATGTTTCTAAAATTTGTGCGTGTGCATCCTCTGCTCGCTCGATGACTTCCTCGTGTGGATGTCCATATTTATTCCCCAATCCAGCCGACACAATCGCGATGGAGGGCTGTACGGTTTCTAAAAATTCAGCAGAGCTGGAAGTTTTTGATCCATGATGTCCCAGTTTTAATACATCAGATTGTAGTTGTTCACCGTATGTTTTTACCAGAAATTGCTCAACCTCGCTGGGTGAATCGCCAGTTAATAAAAACGAAGTAGTTCCATAGGTTACTTTTACCACAACCGATGCTTCATTCGTTTCCCACCCTGTTGTATTTTGGTCTGGGAATAATACATCAATCACCACTCCGTATTTTGGATCTAGTATAATTCGTTCACCAGTTCGAACCAGTAATCTATCCGATGATTCCGCAGTTATTCTTTCAGTAAATGTTTTATCAGTAATAGTTGGTGATGATATTTCTGACTCAATCACCAGTGGAATTTTATATCGATCAAACACATAGGGAAATCCACCAATATGATCCTTGTCAGAATGAGTTGCCAAAATCATATCAATAGTATTATCAAAAAAGCTTTTTTCCTTTCCCAACATTTCCAGAACAGATTGGTCTGGACCAGCATCAATTAATAATTCCCTGCCATTTGGGGCTTGAACCCAAATGGCATCGCCTTGCCCAATATCTAAAAATGCAACCTGTAGTCGAGGTGGCCGTAATAAAGAAAATGCAATATCTCCTATTAATACTGCAATTCCAACAAAAACACCTAAGGTAATTAGGTGGTGTTTTTGAATATAGGTAATAATACGATTAATAATCCTCGAATAGGACAGCATATATTTATTCTAATGATGATTCTTCGGTAAAAATTGAAATAGTTTCTGGAGATTCCAGAATTGTTTTTTTCTCTCGGTCATAAATAATTTCCAAAATAAGTACTGCAAACGGAATCGCAATAATTGCACCAACCCAGCCAATTAATTCCACCCAGGCAATAACAGAAATAATTACCAAGAGCATTGGAATACCAACTGTTTTGTTTACTACTAATGGCTGGATCACGTGACTTTCTAAAAAGTTTAAAATAAGGAAGAAAATAAGTACAGTAATTCCAACGGACAACCCTTGAGAAATAATCATAAAAGGAGCAATAGTAAGCGTCCCTAATATTAATCCAAAAGGAATTAATTCAAGAAAGACAACAAATAATGAAAGGAGAAATACATAAGGCGTACCGATCACCGATAATCCAACGAATGTAATAATCCCTGCAATAAATGCCAGTATGAATTGCCCTCCGAACCAATACCCAATTTTTTCCTCTACACGATCCCATAAATCAATAACATATGATTCATATTGAACAGGGGTCATTACCCGCAAGAAACCATTAACACCACCCTCTTTGATAGATAAAAAGAATGACATGATAAATACCAAGAAAGTGCTACTGAAAATATGAAACACCGTAGTAATCCCGGATAGTACTGAATCGGTTAAATAAATTTTCCAAAAGTTTTGAATTCCCTGAAATACGTTTGATGTCCCCAAAACACTTCGCAATGTTGATTCTGTAAGCCCATTATCTGAAACACGGTTCAATAGTTTTGCCCAAGGGGTTGTTTTTGGTAAATAGTCTATAAATCCTGATAACTCTCTGAATAGCAACGGTAAAAATATAAAAATAATCAACGCAATAATCCCCAAGAAAAATAAATACATGATAAGCACTGCAGCAGTTCGTGGTATATGAACCTTTCGGAGTAATTTTACCCCCGCATTTACAAACGATGCGACAATCACCGCCACAACAACTAAAATCAAAAAATCACGAATATACCACATCGCCGCAAGTGCAATCCCCCCAACTGCAAGTACCAAAAAACTACGTGGTGTAATATCCACATGATAACGAACTGTTTTTTGTAATGATTCTGATGTCATGTAATTATTGTAACACAAAAAATAAAAAACACCCTGCGGTGTTTTAAATTTTTTCTATAAAATATTCAGCCAATTTTTCAATATGAACACGTACTTGTTCTCCTGTATCACGATCACGAACCGTTACCATGTCTTTCCATTCTGGATTGATGTTATCCCCTGTTCCAACCGTATCAAAATCAACAACAATACACCACGGAGTTCCAATTTCATCCTGACGTCGATAGCGCTTCCCTACATTTCCATTATCATCATATACCACCCGTCCAAATTGTTTTTTCAACATACCAAACACTTCACGTGCCTTGGTCTGGAGTTCTGGTTTGTTTTTCAATAATGGAGATACCGCACAAACATACGGTGCAATTTTTGGAGACAATTTCAACACACTTCGTGTTTCACCACCCAAATCATCCTCGTAATATGCATCAGAAAGAGTTGCTAATAATAATCGTCCAACACCAAATGTTGGTTCGATACAATGCGGAACAAAACGCTCTTTACTATCTTCGTCAAAATACGATAGATCAACACCACTGGCTGTTGTATGTGCCTTCAGGTCGTAATCAGTTCGATATGCCAGACCCAATAATTCTTTTTGTCCAAATGGAAAATCAAACTCTGTATCAACACTGCGTGATGAATAATGAGCGCGGTCATTCGCGTCAATATCTATTTTATGAATTTTTGATGAGGATAATCCTAGGTCGTCTTTCAAAAAACTCATCTGATCATCAAATAATTGATCAAAAATTTGATTCACATTTTCTTGATTTCGCGGATCTACAAAATATTCAATTTCCATTTGCTCCAGTTCACGCACGCGGAAAATAAAATCACGTGGCGCAATTTCATTACGGAACGCTTTTCCAATTTGCGCCAATCCAAATGGAAGCTTTGGGTGAAATGAGTCCAGTACATTTTTAAAGTTTACAAACATTCCCTGAGCTGTTTCTGGGCGTAAATATGAAATTGATGATTCATCAACAGTTGCTCCAATATTAGTTTGAAACATCATATTAAATTGACGTACATCACCAAGAGTATTTCCGTCAGGGCTTTTGATACCATTTGCCTTGATCGCGTCATCCATGTCAGGTAAGGTCATTCCACGTGGATCAATATTATTTGCATCCAGTAAATGATCTGCGCGATATCG
>CALDKO010000083.1 GCA_937898165.1 uncultured bacterium
ATTAATACATAGTATATCAGAATTATAACAAAAATATTAATAAATCACCAATGATAAACAAAAAACACACATTGATATAATGTGTGTTTTTTACTCAATAGTCGCTTTTATTCGTCGTACACCTGAACTACTTGCTTCCTCTTTTTGAATTTTAAATGTTCCAATTAATCCTGTATGTTCGATATGCGGACCACCACAGAATTCTTTACTGATTGCATGATCTATATCTGACCCAACAAAATACACAGAAACCATATCAGGGTATTTCACACCAAATTCCATTTCCGCACCGATTGTTTCAGCTTGTTCCCGTGGCATTTCCACACGCTGCATAGGTAGATTCTGCGTAATCCATTCATTCACTAACTTTTCAACTTCTGATTTTTGCTCATCAGTCATTTTTGCATCATGTGAGAAATCGATACGAATTCGTTCATCAGTAATATTACTACCCCGTTGATGAACATGCGCGCCTAGTACCTGACGAAGCGCCGCAAGTAATAAATGGTGTGCAGTGTGTGACCTGATAATTTTATCAGACGTTCCACCGAGTCCTCCTTTGAATTTTTGTTCCGCACCTGATCGAGATTTTTCCTGATGTTCAGCCATTTCCAGATCAAACTTTGCACGGTCAATCATAATTCCCTGTTCCGCTGCTAGCTCCTCAGTAAGTTCGATTGGAAATCCGTAAGTGGTCGCAAGAATAAACGGATCTGTTCCCTTTGCAAATTCTTTTAATCCTGAATCGAGAGTCTTTTGAAACTTATTTATTTCTTCTTGGAAAACTGTTACACCTTCTGTATGTATAACTTCTGGATATATATCCGCATAACAATCTCTAAATAATTTAAACGCTTCAACCATATCATCAACTGACAAGCTCAGTTTCTTTGATTGAACACTTGCACGTCTGATGAGTCGGCGCAAAATATATCCGCGGTCTTTGTTTCCTGGAAAAACTCCATCGGCAATCATAAACACACTGGTCCGAATATGATCCGCAACAATGCGAGCACTGCGTTCATTATATGAATCACCTGATCGAGTTTTCAAAGCTTTCATAACCGGAGCAAATACTCCTGCATCATAAACACTTTTTTTTCCTTGAACAATCATTGTTATGCGTTCCAATCCTGAACCTGTATCTACATTTTTTTGGTCAAGCTTTCCAACAACTGCTCCATCTTTTTTGACATACTGCATGAACACATCGTTCCAAATTTCAACAACTCGCCCGTCGTCATCTGCTGAAACGTATTCATCGTGCGACATATCGCCAAGTCCATCAGTTGTCACATCGTAAAACATTTCCGTATCAGGTCCGCATGGGCCATTGTCACCAGGGCTCCACCAATTGTTTTTTGCTGGTAGGAAATAAATTCTATTTTCAGGAATATATTGTTTCCAAATTTCTACCGCTTCCAAATCTCGCGGTGCATTGTTGTCACCTTCAAAAACTGTCACATATAATCGGGATGGATCAAGCCCAAGACCTTCATCTTTGCTGGTTAAAAATTCATAACTCCATTTAATTGCATCTTCCTTGAAATAATCACCCAGTGACCAGTTTCCAAGCATTTCAAAAAAAGTCAGGTTTTTATGATTTCCAACTTCCTCGATATCACCTGTTCGTACACATTTCTGACATGATGCAAGGCGGTTTCCTAATGGATGCTTTTGCCCCATTAAATACGGAACAAGAGGCTGCATTCCAGCTGTGTTAAATAACACAGATGGATCATTTTCAGGAACCAGCGATGCGGACGGTAAAATCGCGTGACCGCGTTGTTTAAAGAATTCCAAGAATCGAGATCGGATTTCTGATGATGAAAGTGGTTTTAATTCCATAATAGGGTGACTTTAACATAAATTAGGTAATAAAAAAAGCAGTAATTAAACATTACTGCTTTTTGCGCTATTATTATATATTTTTGGAAAATGCAGCGATCTTTTCTAAAATGTATGTTTTCATACGGTCTCGATTTTCTAATGTTAATTCTATCAATTCGATATCTTCTCTTTTTTTGATATCCTCAATAAAATTACATGTATACTTTTCTGAAACAGTCATAATACAAATATTTGGTGTGTCCAAATATTTTTGAGCAAGCTCGGTGAATACTTGTGAATACATTTGCATTTCACCAATCTCATCGAGGTATAATAAATGCTTTGGAGTAATACTAACGCGCCATTGTGACAAAGCTTGTTTATTTATCTCGCTGATGTTCACACAGTATTTTGAAACTTTGATATTAGAATCAAAATCAATACGTGCAATAACTTTTGCAAAAGGATTTACATGATCCCCTCTGTAATAATTACCCATTTTAAAACCAACCCTTTCGTCATTTTCCCTCATTTCTGTGGTTATCAAACCAGTAATTATTCCTTCATAGGAATCTAATACTGATTTTAAAAGTGTAGACTTACCTGTTTGCGGCAATCCTATAATAACTATATTTTTTACCATATCTTAACTATTATTGGTGAAGAATTTATTTCAAGAAACAATACCATAAAATAATAAAAAAACAAGGATATACTTGTTTTTTTATTATTTTATCAAATTTAGTTTTTTACATTCTTTTTCAAGTTCTGTAATTTTTTTATCAATTGATTGTAAGCCTAATTTCCAAAAATCTGGTTTTGTTGTATCGATACCAATAGATTTAAAAATATCGTAGGGACTCATTGATTCACCGGCAAGTAAAAACTGATGTATGTTTTTAATAAACGTTGTATCTTTTTGATATTTTGCATACATTGCGGTACTGATCAAACTACCATACGCATAACTATATACGTAAAAGAAAAAACGAATATGTGAATGAACTACCCATGCCCACCCGTCATCTGGTGAGAAAACTACCGCCCTCCCAACAGAAGCTTCCATATGTTTACGACGCAATGCGGTAAGTTCTTCTCCGGATATATGTCCATCAGTTCTCACTTTTTGATGTATTTCCTGTTCTGCCTGAAACCAAGCAATTTGGCGAAACACAGTAGATATAACTGCTTGTAATTTATTATACGTTGCATAGAGACGTTCCTTTGGGGATAGTCGTCCCATTATTTCCTCAAACACAAAATTTTCAAACAATGTACTGGCTGTTTCTGCGGTTGATATCGAATGTCCTGAATATAAAACACTTTGTGATTTTGACAATTCCCCATGAATCGCATGACCCATTTCATGTGCCAATGTCATCACAGAATCCAAGTCGTCAGTCCAATTGAGTAATATATAGGTCGGTCGTCCATATCCACCCCAACAATATCCCCCACCCTGTTTACCTTGGCGCGGATATACATCAATCTGACCTTTTGCTACATACTCATCTAATATTTTTGCAAACATCGGATCAACTTTCAAAAAAGCAGAACGAACAATTTCGACCCCTTGTTCAAAAGTAAACGTTTGTTTTGAACCTTTCAAATCTACCGGTAAATCATATGCCGCAAGTTTTGGTAAATTCATTAACTTTGCTTTTAATTTATATAATTTATGAGCAATTGAATATGACTTGGAAACAGATTTGATCAAATTTAAAACCTCAGATTCTGTGTTTTGGTATTCCAACACTGTTGCACTGTATGCATGATCATATCCACGCAATTCGTCGTTAATTTTTTTATTCTGAACAATTGCATTGATTTCAGATTCCGCAATTAATGCGATTGATTTGTACTGTTGTTTTATTGATTCATTTAATTTTGCACGTTGTGATCGTGGGAGCGTAGGTAATATTC
>CALDKO010000084.1 GCA_937898165.1 uncultured bacterium
CATTGATGACACTAATAAAAAATGCTTTATTACATTCTTTATTAGCGATCTTCATAAGAAAAGAATAGTTATTCGATCAGAACAAAATATGGTTGATTATATTTTCCCAGACAATTACATCGTTCTATTGAATGGTTTTGAACCTATCCAGCAATCAGTCCTTACTTTTTTTAGAAAAAATTAAATCATACACCCCCTTTTTAAAGGGGGTTTTATATAAAATATGGTATACTTTGCGATATGTCACTCACTGATGAACAAATCAAACATTTGGAATTAACTGCAAACAATATCCGCATGTCTATTTTGGAAATGCTTGAGGAAGCAAAATCCGGACATACGGCGGGACCACTGGGGATGGCGGATATTTTTACGGCGCTGTATTTTCACATTGCAAAACACGATCCAAAAAATCCTGAAGGGGTTGATCGTGATCGGATTATTTTATCCAACGGTCATATTGTTCCTGTTCGGTATGCAACCATGGCACACGCTGGATATTTTCCGCTGGATGAATTAAAAACACTGCGCAAATTCGGCAGTCGATTACAGGGTCACCCAGAGCGACACATGATGCCAGGAATGGAAAATACATCAGGGCCACTGGGTTCTGGATTATCCCAAGCATCCGGTATGGCATACGCACTCCGTCTGGATAATAAAAAGAATCACACGTACTGCTGTATGTCAGATGGTGAATTACAAGAAGGAAACAGCTGGGAAGCGATCATGTTTGCTGGTGCAAAAAAACTTGGAAACCTAACCGCAATTATTGATCGAAACTTTATCCAGATTGATGGAAACACCGAAAACGTAATGCCACTGGAACCACTTGCTGATAAATGGAAATCATTTAATTGGTATGTGATTGAAATTGATGGGCATGATTTTAACCAGATCGTGGATGCATGTGAAACGGCAAAAACAATTACCGATAAACCAACCGTGATTATTGCACGAACCATTCCAGGAAAGGGGATTGCCGAAATCGAAGGTGATTATAAATGGCATGGTACGCCACCAAATGCGGAGCAAGAGAAAAAATGGTTGAATGAATTGCGCACTTTACAAGGGAAAATTGAAGCGAGTCATAATGATTAATTCTTTTTATTATTTAAATAATTTATTTTTTATATGAAACAGTTTGGTAAATTTTTAGGATATACATCTTTTATTATTGTTATGATAGTTATAGTTTTCTTTGTTGATGATATAAGATGGTCCCTAGTGTTAATTCTTTTAAGTCTTTATGGTATTTATCTAAACCTGTCTGACTTATCAATGTTTGTTTACAAAAAAGAAGGTCATAATATGGCATCTGCATGGAAGTATATTGATGATAAGGAAAGTGATCATAAATAGGTTTAATATTATGAATTATTTTAAAATGGAAATTTTGACAAAATTTGATATCCCTGAAGACATTGCTTCATATTCTGATCCTGAGTTATATAGATATCTAAGTCAAAATATTTGCAAGTTTGAAGAATTGGGTAAGTTTTTAGTAAATGAAACAAATAAATTTGAAAATTTTATTTGTTTCATAAAACAAAAAGAAAAAGATTATACTAAAATAGGTAATGAAATTAAAAGTATTTTTAATTAACCTAAACATAATATGAAAACAAATATAATAATAGTTTTGTTAGTTTTGAATACTATGATGATGTCTTTATTTTTGTGGAACTCTTTTTATAAAGAGCCTAAAAATGAAGAGAGGTGTTTACAAATGGCTCAGAATTTTGAAAACCTAAGATTAAATGATAAAAGTTTAAATCAAGATAGTGTTGATCACGTTTCATTATTTATGAAAAATTATCTTAACTGTGTTGCAGATCGTTAATTATGATTAACCAAAACCTAAAACTAAATCCTGATCTATTCGATCAATCAAAGCTCGAGAGTAAACCTACTCGAGATGGTTTTGGTCGTGGACTTGTGGACGCTGGAAAGGCGAATGTAAACATTGTTGCACTGACCGCAGACCTTGCGGAATCAACACGGGTGGAGTGGTTCCAAAAAGAATTCCCAGATCGATTTATTGAAATGGGTGTAGCGGAACAAAATCTCGTCACGGTTGCATCCGGTATGGCAAACGTTGGGAAAATTCCATTCATCACCAGTTATGCAACATTTTCACCTGGACGAAACTGGGAACAAATTCGAACAACTGTTTGTATCAATGATATGCCTGTAAAGGTAATTGGAAACCACGCAGGACTGACTGTTGGACCGGACGGGGCAACGCATCAGGCATTGGAAGATATTGCCATCATGCGAACACTACCAAATATGACCGTGATTGTTCCTGCAGATATGCATCAGGCAAACGCTGCAACACGAGCGATTGCAGAAACAGGGAAACCTGCGTATTTGCGATTAGGACGATCTGGTGTACCGACATTTACTACAGTGGAAACTCCGTTTGAAATTGGAAAAGCTCAAGTGGTATACGAAACAGAATCTGCAGATGTGACGATTATTGCGTGTGGTTCACTTGTCTATGAAGCATTGCAAGCTGTAAAAATGTTAGAGGATAAAGGAATTAATGCAGATGTTATCAACTTGCATACTATTAAACCAATTGACCGGAATGCAATAGTTGCAGCTGCAAAAAAAACAGGTGCAATTGTAACTGCAGAGGAACACCAAATCATGGGAGGAATGGGTAGTGCTGTTGCCGAGGTAGTAGTTGAAGAATTTCCAGTGCCAATGGAATTTGTCGGTGTGCGTGATTCATTCGGACAATCCGGAACACCAGAGGAATTGTTGAAATTTTACAAGGTTGACCGTGACGCGATAATCATAGCAGTACAAGATGTATTGCGACGGAAATAATATATGAAAATATTTTTTACTCTCGTAATCATTATCATATGTGCTGGTTATTTTTCTTTGGAAAGATATTGCAATAATAAATATAGATTTGATTACGGATCTGTCTTTCTTGGCTACAAAAAAGAAGAATATAAATCTTGTAAGACTTTTGGGATTTATAAAGCAAAAGAAATTGATTCAACTTTTAGTTTACCTGATTAATCTATGCACATCAAACCAGGAATCTATAAACACTACAAAGGAAATTCGTATCGAGTTATTGGAATCGCAAAGCATTCTGAAACGTTCGAAGAGATGGTCGTGTATGAAGCATTATATGAAAACAGTGAATCACGACTATGGGTGCGGCCGCTCGCTATGTTATGTGAAGAGATCGAAATTGATGGAAAGAAAATAAAACGATTTGAATTTATATCAGATAATTAAAAAACACCATTTGGTGTTTTTTAATTATCTTGTGGGTTTTCTGGGATGATGTTTTTCAATTTTGCTAATTGTATTTTTAAACGGTTCATGAGGGTTGTTTCTTTTCTTTTTTCTGAACTCATTTCATTTATTATTTTTTGAATATCTTCTTTTGACTTTGTATCAATATCTATAAATTTTTCAGGATTTTTTGCAATAGTGAAAATATCTTCTGCTAGTGCTTGCTTTTTCTCCAGATCTTCGATTTGTTGATTGTAATCTTTAATTAATTCCTTTTTATAGTCTACTTTTTCTTCTAAATTATCTCTTTGATCAATAATATGTGTTTCCTGGGATCCTTTTAATACAGCCAAATGCAAAGCTTCGTTCTGGTCAATTTCCTGAGATTCTGGAGTATCATGGTAAAATTTTTTGAATTCTGGAGTTTTCATGAATTCAGTATATCATCCGGAATACGGTTTGTGAAATCTTGATTATACGGCTGGTTCA
>CALDKO010000085.1 GCA_937898165.1 uncultured bacterium
GATCTGCTTGTTTTTTTCCGGGCAATAACTCAAAGAAACGTTGAGAAAGTTCTGGGTTAATAAAAGGATCTTTTGCATTCCATATATGTACCGTTTCTGGAATTTTTTCTTTTAAAATATCCCAATTAAATGGTGTTTGCAAAAATGTTTCTGCAATAGGGGCAAGAGCTTTATGTGCAGGTACATCAATACAACCTGCAACACTGATGTACATACGGATTTTTTTTTCATGTAGCTCCATTAAACGTAATGCTAAAAGAGAACTAATACCATGACTAATAATAATTGTTTCTTCATTAATTATTTCTTTATATTGTTCTAATGATTTTAACCAAAATGTAAAACCTTGTTGTGCACCACTGGGTAGTTCTGGAGTGATCACTGAATAACCTGCAGGCAGGATTGATTGTGTTTGCGAGTACCAATAATCTGTTGGATTTGCAAAAGCGTCATGAAATATAATTATATGTTTCATATAGGATCTAGTACACAGTATACAATGTTTTTAAGTAAATAAAAAACACTCTTCCAATAGGAATGAGTGTTTTTTATTTTAATCCAACTTTTGTAACTACTTCTTGATATGAATCAAAGTTTTTCTTTTTCAAGAGATTTAGTAATTTACGTCGCTCTGCAACCATGATTACCAAACCACGTCGTGAATGGATATCTTTTTTATGTAGTTGCAAGTGCGCAGTTAATTGATTAATTTGCTCACTCAATAGAGCTACTTGAACTTCTGGTGATCCTGAATCAGTAGCAGTTTTTCCAAAGTTTTTGATAATTTTTACTTTTGAGTCTTTTGTTAACATGGGAATATTCTAGCATATACATAAAAAAAAGCAAGTATTTTGTCCTTTATTTACTGTATTGTTATATTTTCTAGATACTCAATGCGTTTCAGGGTTCCATCTTCATTTAAATAAACTCCAACCCCATCCACCTGCCAACGTGTTTCACGTGGAACTTGTTTTAAATTTGAATAAATTTCAGCAGTTTTTAATAACCGCTTTATTTTAAAAAATGAAATATTCTGGAAAGGATTAGTCATCTTTTTATTTTCTCTTAAAAATGTTTCACGGGAAACAGTATTGTGTTCTCTGCCCGGACCTGTTTCATGTGAAACATTATGATCTATTGGTAATTTAACATTATTTTCAGTTTCACGTGGAATAGTAACAGATTTAACTTCAATAAAATGAATTCTGCCATTTTTCTTGGTTACTATATCAATTTCACCAAATCTACACGAAAAGTTTAATTCTATTATCATGAAACCGTGTTTCACGAGAAACATCTCAGCGAATCTCTCACCAATTGATCCAATTTTTTGTTTTGGTGACGTAAATTTACGCATAATGGTTTTTGGGTATTTGTTACACATGAAACATATTAATATATGCAAAATATAGACGTTTCACGTGAAACATATATATTTTCCACACAAGTTTAATATTATTATATTTTAATGTCTTTTCCATAATACCTTATATTATAAGGCTTATATATGAATATATAATACAATGAAATGATTTCAGACACAATATTTTCAAAATAAAAGACATATTGTGATGTGTCTTTTATAAACATACACCCCAATGTTATCCACAGTTCGTTTATTTATAAACCTTATTTCCCATACTAAAACATGCTTAAAATATATAGGCAAAACCTCTTGGACATAGTATAGGACATGTTTTCTGATTAGAATTGATGGAAATTGGGGATAACCTGGGGAAGTGTCTTAATAGATATTTTATAGGGAACGGTTAAAATTGAATTATTTAGGTTATATGTTACAGTATCAGTATTAATGCGGGCATGGTTTAGTGGTAAAATACCTCCTTGCCAAGGAGGAGTCGGGGGTTCGATTCCCCCTGCCCGCACATAAAAAACAAAGTTTTTTTGGGATCGAAAGCCGGAGCCGGTTTACGATTCGACATTAGGAGAATTGTCGGCGAGGCCGGGTCGGGACGCAAGGAGCGAAAGCGACTATACGATCGTGACCGATTCCCCCTGCCCGCACATTTCAAAATATTTGAATAAGTAAGGTAGATACTTTTATTTGATTTTTTCTAAAATCTATGCTATTTTAAGACCGTTGCACCTGTGGTGAAATGGATATCACGACTGACTTCGGATCAGTTATTCTAGGTTCGAGTCCTGGCAGGTGCACAAAGTGAGATTATTAATTAATTTATTATCTCCATATATGAAAAAATTATATCGCTCAAGTAATGATACTGTTATTGCAGGAGTATTAGGTGGTTTTGCTGAATATATTGAAGTTGATCCAACTATTGTTCGACTTGGTTATATTTTACTAACATTGATAACTTGTTTCTCAGGAATTTTATTTTATATAATTTGTTGGATTATTATGCCAAGAAAAGTTTCACATGAAACTCATAAGCATCATACAAAAACAGAAAACCAAGAAAAAGTAGGTGTTTCACATGAAACAAATTCTATATAAATAAAAAGTAAGTTGCTTTTGCAACTTACTTTGGTTAATTATTGCCACATACGGCATTTATCACATCTGTATCTATATTCCCACTGCCCAGCATCAAAGTCACCTGTCCAAAATGACACCCAGCGATATTGAACATAAGAACAGGAACCATTACAGTCTTTTTTCGAACATGTCATAATATTTTTTTATAACTATATAGTTATAAAAAATAAAGTCAAATTTGAATAGTTATGAATATTATCATCCCAACAAACGTTTCACGTGTAACTGAATTATTGAAAAGCGCTGGTTA
>CALDKO010000086.1 GCA_937898165.1 uncultured bacterium
TTTCATTTTCATGGATGCAGATCGTGGAAACTATAAAGAATACTGGAATTATATGAAAACATTTTTACATGAAAAAAGTATCGTAGTGATTGATAATGCATTACGTGATCAGAAAAGTGTCATTGAATTTCAAGATTTTCTGTCATCAGATCACAATTTATCAACCTACCTGCATACTATGGATAACGGACTGTTTATAGTTACAAAATCTGATGGAGAGTATTCGGATATTTCAAGTCTAATATAAGAAAAAGCATTACCAGACGGTAATGCTTTATTTTTTATTCTATGAGTTTGTAAATCTTTTCCAAAGTTTTATCCAACTCTGTTGAATTATCAATTTTTCTGACACCTAATTGTGGTACAAACTTTAAAGGATGCAGTTTTCGATACATATCAGAATGATCCCTGTTATCCAAAGAGTTATATATTTTATGGTAATCCAATGAGTTCTTATTAAAACCAAACTCTTTAGCTCTCCTTTCTGCTCGAATATCCAAAGGACAATCAACAAAAAATTTGTGTTGTGCATTAATAAATACATGAGTTGTCATATCTCGCCCTTCAGCAACTACAAACGAATATCCAAAATGATACACTAATTTCATTTGCAATTTAAAAGCGATATTTCTAACTATTTCTAGTGCGCTAAAATCTGCAACATAAGAACTAATTTTTTCTGTACGTAATATTGATGCATCTTCTAGTTCAGTAAATGTGTCTAAAAAGACATTTAAGTATTCTGGAAGTTGTTCAGTATCATTAGCAGTTAATCCTTGATTAATCATTGCGTGCGTAATACTACGATAGATAAGTCCTGAGTCCAAATGATATCCACCAAAACGTACTGAAATTCGTTTTGCAATAGTACCTTTACCACTGGCTGCTGTTCCATCAATAGCTACAACTTTTCCACCCTGTTCTTTAAAAATTAATCCTGCAAGTTTTGCAAAACATGCAAAAAGATCATCATTGATCAGACAATAATCAAAATCCTTGATGAATCTCTTTTCGTATTGATATCGTTTTATGCGTTTTTCAATCTTTTCTATTGATTCACGCCCACGAATTATTAAACGCTCGCGTAGTTTTGTAACACTTGGTGGTTTAATAAAAATAGTGACAAGATCTGGAAATTTTTTCTTAAGATTTCGAGCGCCATCAACGTCAACATCAAAAATTACTGACTCAGTGTCGATATGAGTTTCTGATAAAAGCGTCCCATACCAGGCATCATGTAGATCATTAAATTCTGCAAATAATCCACTCTCCCGGTATTCTGTAAACTTTTCTTTATCAATTTGAAAATAGTGTACACCTTCAATTTCATCTTTTTTTAGTTCTTTTGTAGTACAGGAAATGGACAACCTCATCCGAGGAAATATTGCAAGCAATATTTTAATTAAGGTTGATTTGCCGGCACCCGATGGTCCGATAATCGCAATACGAATGTTTTTTAATTGTTCACTAGGCATCTTAATTGGTTTTTAATTTGAAAAAATAAAAACACCTCTGCAAAAGATTTATATTCTTTTTACAAGGTGCTGTAAATTGCTTCATATAATAACCATATTTTACAAAAAGTCAAGATATGGTATGGTTATTTCACTATGAACATACTCGCTATTGAAACATCTTGCGATGAAACAGCCATTTCCCTTTTTACGGCCAATGAAACTGATATTGGTATTGGTTTTAATGTACTTTCGAACATTACCCATTCACAGGTTGATATGCATGTACAATATGGCGGTGTGTTTCCGCAATTAGCAAAGCGTGAACACCAGCGAAACCTCGTTCCTATTTTACTCAAAACTCTTGGACTAGAATTAAAAGAAGGAAATACAAATTCTAATCCTGAAATTAACTCAATCCTCGAACGCGAAGTTGAATTACTTGAGCAATTTAATAGATATATATTATCAATTCCAAAACCTGACATTGATATCATTTGTGTGACATCTGGCCCAGGGCTGGAACCTGCATTATGGGTTGGAATCAGTTTTGCAAAAGCACTTGGGAAATTATGGAACATTCCAGTCGTTCCAGTGAACCACATGGAGGGGCATATTTTATCGGTATTGGTTCCAGAAAATAATTCTGGTGATTTTTCTGTGTCTACTGAACTGTTTCCATTTCCAGCACTTGCATTGTTAATCTCTGGCGGACATACAGAAATGGTATTGGTACGCGATTTAGGTGATTATGAAATCGTTGGAAAAACACGAGATGACGCAGTCGGTGAAGCGTTTGATAAAACCGCACGAATATTAGGACTACCCTATCCAGGCGGTCCAGAAGTCTCAAAATTGGCCCTGCAACACGATAAATCCATGAATACGAGTATTGAATTACCAAGACCAATGATCCATTCAAAAGATTACGATTTTTCATTTTCAGGACTCAAAACTGCAGTATTGTATACAGTCCGTGATATTAAACTTGCAAACTCTGATAATATCCCAGAACATCTGAAATCTGAAATTGCATACGAATTCCAGGAAGCTGCAGCCGAAGTTATCACTAAAAAAACATGTAATGCAATTCGCGATTTTGGCGTGCAAACATTAATCGTCGGTGGTGGCGTTTCTGCGAATAACAGAATTAAGGAATTACTCAAAGAAAAAGCATCTGAAATTATTGAACCAAACCAAATTCATTTCCCTGCACGCGAACTGACTGGTGATAATGCCCTGATGATTGGACTCGCTGGATATTTCAAGTACAAAAAAAATCCTGATAGCAATTACCAGGATTTTAAAGCTGAAGGAAATTTAAGTTTTTAATAAAACATTATCTGAACCTTATCATTTTCATAATAGTCCATATAACGAAAATTAGAAGGATCTATTCCGTTTCTTTTTATAAAAACTCGCTGTGATTCGTTTTTATCAGAAAAGAATTGTTTCAAATCTTCAATAGTAATTGTGATCTCGTTCTGATAATCAACAGTTACAAGGATAGAATTCTCAACTATTTCAAACCCAGCAACATGTGCATCCCAATTTTGCATTCGTGAATCACCTAAATATTTAACCTTTAATTTTATACCATCTGGTATATCTTTAATGAATTCTTGTACACTTGCTACTGTAGTAGGGTTTGATTTTGAAAACTCAACTGTTTTAACTGGTTTTGGTTTTTTAGGAAGAGGCCAAGCAAGCAAGAAACTTCCAGGATACAATGGAAATGTTCCGCTAAAAAATGGCTTCCATGAGTTTAACAGATCATCTCGTTCTTCTTTTGAAAATTTAACCAAGTTATCCAAACTGGGAACTCCTATGATTATGTTACCTATAATTTGGTAATAAACATAATCCCAAATATTTTCTTTTTGATTTGGATCAGATTTATGTGCTTTATATTCCAAACCTTGGTCTTCAAATTCAAAATAGCTAAGAACTTTTTCACGTAAATGATCAGGTATCCTGTCTCTCAGAATGTTTGTTATTTTAAGAATGTTTTCCTGAATTATTTTATTAGCAGCCGAATCAATCTCTTTTTTTTCTTGTTCATTGTCTACCTTTTGCAATGCTCTCCAAGCTTTATCAATTGTACTCAGAACTGTAGTTATTACTGTTTTCAAAAGATCAAGGTCTTGCTGTTCTTGTGTCTTTGTTTCGTTTGAAATTTCCATTTTTATTTACTTTTTAATTGATTAACATTATTTTCCACAAAATACCATATTTCACCAAAAATGCAATTAAAAATCCTGACATAGTTGTCAGGATTTTGATAAAACTAAAATCGTTTTTTAATTATTTCGAACTGTTCGTTTCTTTTCAAAAGGCCATTTACTGTAATCAATTTGAACTCTTTTGGTATTTCCCCTTCTAAAAATTTTTTAACAGGCTTGAACCATGCCATCTTTGTTTTTATAACAGCATCGCTCAACGTGTCTGCACGCTTTCTTTTTTTAATTCTCTTTGCGCATTCTTCATAAGGCGTATCAATGTAGATTATTTCTGCCTTGTTTGGCGCATAACCCGTTTGCATTAATTTTTGCCACAATGGAAACTCTGCCTTGCTTCGCGGCGAACCGTTAATAATGATTACCATGCCTTCCTTATAATCTTTCTCCATTTTTGACAAGTAAAAATAGATAGGAAGTATCGGCGGCTGCAATTTTCCGAGCGAGTTTATCTCTGTCATATGTTTTGCAAAGAATAATCCTGATCCAGCTTTATTGGCCCTTTTTCGTACTTCATTGCCATTAGAAACATAAAGATACGGAATATTTTGCTCTCGAAAGTGTTTCAGTGTTTTTCTAATTTGAGTATCTTTTCCAGCAGCACTTTGTCCCAGGAAAAAGAATAAATAACATTTTTTCATTTTATAACTATTTTCCCCAAAACTAGCACAAAAGCCTTAAAAATGCTAGTATTTTCTATATGAATTTCGAGAACAAGGCCAATCTGCCTGAAAAATTGCTGAAGCCGTATAATGCGGCTGATATTGAATCTGGTATTTATAAATCTTGGGAAGAATCTGGATTTTTCAATCCGGATGTTTGCATTGAAAAAGGAGCGACTGATCCAAATGCAGAATCGTTTTCAATTGTACTTCCACCACCAAACGTGACAGGGACACTTCACACAGGTCATGCATTCATGTTGGTTATTCAGGATATCATGGTTCGTTTCGCACGAATGCAAGGAAAAAAGACATTATGGATTCCAGGAACAGATCACGCAGCTATTGCAACACAATCAAAAGTTGAAAAAATAATTGAAAAAGAAGGAATTAGAAAAGCAGATTTGGGACGAGATGAATTTTTGAAACGAGTAAACGAATTTGCACAAGATTCTCATGACACTATTGTCAGCCAAGTTCGAAAAATGGGTGCATCAATCGACTGGTCACGTGAAGCGTTCACATTGGATGCAAAACGAAGTACTGCTGTAAATACAACATTCAAAAAAATGTATGAGGACGGTTTGATTTATCGTGGCTACAGAATTGTAAACTGGGACCCAAAAGGCCAGACCACTATTTCTGATGATGAAATAGTGCATGAAGAACGCGACGCA
>CALDKO010000087.1 GCA_937898165.1 uncultured bacterium
GTTTTTGATGCACCTTGTGCAGTATTCCCTTTTACTGCGGGAGCTGCCTCTTTTACTTTTAAGTCCATTTTGATTGGAATAGCAAGTCCAATAATTTGTTCTTCATCCTCGTCATTAGTAAAGATGATCGCGTCGTAATTATTGTTTTCACGAATCCATTTTACCGTATCACCTAACGTATCGGTAGAAATAGTAAATCGATCAGCAGGTTTTCCGTCATGATGAAACCAGTATTCACCTTTTGCTTCATAAATAAACCGAACTGGTGATTTTCGCATATCCGCCTCGTCAACTTTTTCAGTCGCCTGGAATGACACTTCAACTACTCGTCCTGTGATCAGGTTACGTAATTTTGTAGCATTTACCGGCTTTCGCATTTGTTTACGGAATACGTGAGAAGTGAGAACTTCATAAGGCTCATCATCGTGAATGATAAATTTTCGTGGGACAATTTCGTTATAATCGAGCATGTGATTTTATAATTACAGACAAATATTTGGTTTTCGAGAAATTGAGTACGAACCCGCAGATTCGAGCACCGCGAGAAGCGTGAGGGCGCTTGCGTTACGGAAATTTCGAGAAAATTAAATATTTGTCTGTAATAGTTTATATTAACGGTTAATATCTTTATCCTACCTATTTTTCATTTTTTTTCAAGTAAAAACCCGTATCTTTACAGATACGGGTTTATTGAAAATAATTTGATATAACTACTTGATTGTATATTTCCAAGAATACACATCAGGTTCGTTATCTTTTTTGAAACGTAGAATTACAGTTTGTTTTGGGATTCCGCTGTAGTCCAATTCGTTGTAATGAAATGTACCAAATGATTGTCCTAAGATACTGATAACTTCTACCTGGGTACTTGGATCAAAATGATCAGGTATATGGTTAATAACACCAGTCATGAGTGATCGTTGAAAATCTTTTTCATAACATGTAGGAGAACCATACCTGTTATAAATACAAACTTCGACATGATAGTCTCCGTTTATAAAATTTGGGAGATTAAGTCTGCCCTGCATTTGGAATACTCCAACTTCTACAGAATCACTTACCTCTATCGCGTGATTGCCATTGTTCGTTATTTGAACAGTCACCGTTGAAAAATCACACATACCGTCACTGGTAAAAGTAATATACGGTGTCGGCGATATGGTCATCCCCTCTGCCTGAACTGACATAGCGGGGATATTTCCCGCCGGGGTCTGCACATTGATAATACTGGATTCCGACATTAGTCGATCTTTTGAATAACCGACGATTTTAAATTCAAAACGTGTTCCACCAAATGGAGCCGACAGTTCTAAATCTGATAATGTAAGAATTGCGGTCAGTAGATTTCTGGTGTAGATCGTATCCCAAACAGTACTGTTCATAACCCTTCTCAAGATTATAAACCTACAGGTATCACCCATCACAGGTGTTACGTTTAGAGACACATATACTTTCCCACAATCAGACCACGTACTACCAAAAAATGTAACTGTTGGTGCAGCGATTTTAGGAATTGAAAGCGTGGTAAAGTGCCCTACCAATGTATCAGCATCCAGTGTATCCCTAAAAATAATTACATAGGAATAATCTTTTCCATCTGATAATCCAGAGAAAATGTAACTGTAAACACCGTTCGCGTTTACTGGAATCACTGGCGAACTTAATAAGTAACTGGTACTGGCAGGATCTTTCACATGGAACTGAATAGACCCAGTGTATGTTCCTAATTGTACTGTTGCTTTGATCGTTGCAGAATCTTCAGTAACATTTGTTGCTGATTGGTTTGAAATACTTCCGTCACCTATTGCAGGTGTCACAATCGAATAATTATTATTTATTAAACTATCACGTAACCCAGTAATTGAATCAACGTGAAATGTAAAAAAATAATTATACGTAGTGTTAGCTGTTGGTGTGAACAAAAAAATTGTATCGGACCAACTACCCGTTCCAGAAATCAAATTAGATTGTTCATAGGTCTGTCCATACCAAGCGCGCCATTCTGAATACAGATGCACATCACCGGTGACTGTAACGATCAACATTGAAAATCCAATCTTTGGAACTTTTTGAACGGTGAATATTGGAAAATTCGCCGCATTTAATGTTCTAAAGGTTGTTCCTGGTAACGTATCAAATACTCCAGCTTTTCTAAAAACTCTGGAAAATTGATATGTAGTACTACAGTGGAGTCCTAATATAGAACTTGTTTTCACTCCATTTCCGGTTGAGGTAATTTGATTAC
>CALDKO010000088.1 GCA_937898165.1 uncultured bacterium
TCGTTGAGGTCAAAAGTGTTAAGGTGATTGGCTTTTCTGATCTAAAAAACCTTCCAGTACGTCCCGAGGACAATTTAACAAAGGAAAAATGGAGAAAGCTCGTAGTCAGTATAGAAACATATCTGAAGACATTGGGGGGAGGTGGGCAAGTTTCTTGGCAAATTGATCTTGCTTGTGTGTACATAAATACAGAAACAAGGGAGGGGAAAGTGGTGCTTCTAGAAAATATTAATAAGGAGTAGGGGAATATAATTCGTGCGCTTTCTAAAAAATATGTTAGGATAGAGACACAAAGTTATTACTTTGCACACATCGGAGTGTGGTGTAACGGCTAACATTCTGGTTTTGGGTACCAGCGACTCAGGGTTCGAATCCCTGCATCTCGACACTGCCAATTTTGGCGCTATGGGGACTATGGTGTAACGGTTAACACTCGGGTTTGTGGATCCCGCAATTCGGGTTCGATTCCCGATAGTCCCCCAAAGTTGAGAATAAATTCTCATAATTTTTTATTAGTTCAATCAATTCAATCACATGGCAAAAGACGAAATTATCGCACGATTTGAAAACGTGTCATTTGAATACGGTGCTAATAAACCAATCCTTAAAGAGGTTGATTTTGCGATTCGTCGTGGTCTAAAAATTACATTAATGGGTCAAAATGGTGCAGGAAAATCTACATTATTTGGATTATTAACCGGAACATTACAACCAGAGGATGGAAAAATTAACATTGTTCGAGGTGTTCGCGTGGCTATCAGTCGTCAAGTTATTCCTCGTGATCAATTAGATTTAACCGTTCGAGAATTTTTCCAAAAATGTTTTGATAAACCAGTGTATGATATTGATCCAAAGATTGATGAAGTGCTTGAAGTTGTTCATTTAATTGGACACGAAAAGGTTCATGACCGATTGATGAAATCATTTTCAGGAGGACAACAGGCACGATTATTGCTTGCCTCTGCATTGATCCAAGATCCGGATTTGTTATTGCTCGATGAACCAACAAATAACTTAGATCATGCAGGAATTGAACATTTAAAAGATTTTATCAAGACATATCAGAATACTGTTATGGTAATTTCCCATGATGCTGAATTTCTAAACTCGTTCACTGATGGAGTATTGTACCTTGATGTATTTTCAAAAAAAGTAGAACAGTACGTTGGTAACTATTATGACGTAGTAAAACAAATTACTGCACGGGTTGAAGCAGAAAATCGAAAGAATGCATTGCTCCAAAAAGAGATCCAAGCAAAAAAAGAAAAGGCAAACAAATTTGCATTCAAAGGTGGCCAGATGCGATTGGTGGCAAAACAAATGCGTGAAAAAGCAGAAGAGTTGGAAGAAGAAATTGTTGATGTGCGTCGCGAAGACAAAACAATCCGTAAATTCGAGATTCCAGTACAGGATGATTTGATTGGTCCAGTGATCACGATCAATAATTTTACGATCATGAAAAATCACAAAATCGTAAATAAAAAAGCGAGTGTCGTATTAAAACGAAACAATCATTTGTTATTAAAAGGTCCCAATGGAATTGGAAAATCAACATTATTGGAAACTCTTGCAAAAGGTGAAACTGAGGGTGTAACTATTCATGAAGGTGTTCGCGTAGGATATTATCGACAGGATTTTTCAACATTAAATTTTGATCATACAGTGTATGAGTCTCTTGCAGAAGCATTAACATCAACAGGTGCGAAATTAGATGAGGAATTTATGAGAGCAATTGCATCTGGTTTTTTAATTACAGGTGAAATTGTTCGAACACGAATTGGAAATTTGTCAGAGGGGCAGAAAGGATTAGTTGCGTTTGCACGATTGGTGTTACAAAAACCAGGATTATTAATTTTAGATGAACCAACAAACCATATTAATTTCCGACACTTGCCGATTATTGCAAAAGCTCTTGATAAATATCAAGGTGCAATGATTATCGTTTCTCACGTTCCTGAATTTGTAGAACAGATTCGTATTGATGAGACATTGGATTTGGATAAATAAAAAACACCGACAGGTGTTTTTTATTACTTATTTTGTTATATTACCAATTGATTTTCCGGCAACCAATCCCATAAGTAGACTGATAACAAAGAGTACAATAAAGATAAAAAATAGTATTTTCGCAATTCCCATTGTTGCACCAGCAATACCGCCAAATCCAAAGATAGCAGCAATGATCGCAATAATAAAGAAGGTAAGGCTCCATCGTAACATATAGTTATAATTCGTTAGTTTCCTGTAAAATCGGCCCCATTACAGTGTATACCTCTATTGTCAGATAACATAACATTTTAAACACAAAATATCATTAATATGGTATGCTCCGATTATGCAATTGAAAGATCAACAATTCGATGTGGTAATCATTGGAGGCGGAGCGTCAGGAATGATGACTGCTATTTCTGCGGCAGAGTTTGGAAAAAGTGTTGTAATACTTGAAAAAAATGCATCATTGGGACAGAAATTGGATATTACCGGCGGAGGACGATGCAATATTACCAATGCTGAATTTGATGTCCGAAAGTTTCTGAAAATATATGGTGATGCAGAATCGTTTTTACACTCGCCATTTTCAAAATTTTCTGCAAAAGATACATTTGATTTTTTTGAATCTCGTGGACTGCCATTGGTTACGCAGGCTCGGAATCGTGTATTTCCAAAAACAGAAAAAGCCACCGATGTGTGTAATTTGTTAAAAAATGAAATCAAAAAATTAAAAATTACCGTGATGCATAAATGTAGTGTAAAAAATATTCTACAGGACAAGGGGGCAATTATCGGCGTACAAACATCGCAAGGAATTATTAAGGGTGGATCATATGTGCTGGCAACTGGCGGAATGTCACATCCAGAAACGGGTTCAACAGGAGACGGGTTTAATTGGTTAAAAAATCTTGGTCATACGATAAAAGACCCAACACCAACGATTGTTCCGTTGGCGGTTGATGATGCATGGATAAAAAGTTTACCTGGGGTTAGTTTGTCATTCATGAAAATTACGTTTTTTACAGAAGGTAAAAAAAGTTTTTCCAAAACAGGAAAAGTGTTGTTTACCCATTTTGGGTTATCTGGGCCACTTATTTTAAACAGCTCTAGTAAAGTTGCAGATTTATTACACACTGGAAAAGTGACCGCAAAAATTGATGCATATCCAGATACAACACTGGGGGCACTGGAACAGCAAATCATAAAAGTCTTTGATGCAAACAAAAATAAAATGTTAAAAACGATTTTCAAAGAAATTGTTCCTGCAGGAACGCATGATGCAATCATGACATTATTACCAGAAATAAATTTTGAAACAAAAGTTCATAGTATTACACGCGATGAGCGAAAATTAATTGCGAATTTATTAAAAGAATTACCAGTCAGTATTTCAGGTCTCATGGGATATGACCGTGCAGTGGTTGCTGATGGTGGTGTGACCCTTTCAGAAATCGATACGCGAACCATGCGATCAAAGAAAATTTCGAATTTGTTCGTAACAGGAGATTTACTACATATTAACCGACCATCAGGAGGATATTCGCTTCAACTATGTTGGACGACCGGATATGTTGCAGGAATTTCTGCATAAAAACACCAATATTGGTGTTTTTATTATGATATACTCATTATATGAAAAATAGTGTTATTATATTTTTTCTCCTCATATCATTTATTCCGTCTGTTTCTCATGCAGAATCTCTTTCACCTGCACAAAAATTTCAAGCAACACAACCTGTAAAAGTATTAATTGTTCCAGGACACGATAATGAATTTTCTGGAACTATGTTTAATAATGTAAAAGAGGCCGATTTAACATTAAAACTTGCTGAAAAATTGGCAGCGGAATTACATAAAAATCCATTAATTGCAGTAACTGTTTCCAGAAATAAAGATGGGTTTATATCACCGCTGGTAGATTATTTTAATGACAATGAATCTCAAATCAAAAAATTTATAAAAACAAAAAAGAAAGCAATGGATCGATTAATAGAGAATGGAAATATTGAACCTGCTGACCAAGTACCACATGCATCTGCGCCAGCAAAAGCAGCGTATCAGTTATATGCAACGAATAAATGGGTTGATGAACAAGGTTTTGATCTGGTCATTCATATTCATTTTAATGATTATGGTTCACGCCTAGCTACAGGTGGTGAGTATAGCGGCTATTCAATTTATGTTCCAGATATTACCTTATTAAATCACGATGTTTCTTTTGATCTGGGAACCAGTATTGGTAAAAGACTGCATACAGTATTACATACCAGTAATGCATTAACAGAACTTAAAAAAATAGACAAAAATGGGGTCATAGAGGATGCAAATTTAATTGCCCTTGGTTCTAATAGAACACTCTCTACTCCAAGCGTATTAATTGAATATTCATATATTTATGAACCTGCAGTGCTCGAATCAATGTTTCCAACATTTGCAACGGCATTTGCTCGTACTACTGCAGTAGGATTACAAGATTATCTTTCTGGAAAACAGGGAACACAAAAACCTTTTGAATATAATTTTAAATCAACGCTTTCGACTTCAAAAAAACAATCATCGGAAGTATTAATGTTACAGTATGCATTGGTTAATCTAGGGTATTATCCACCAGCTGGGAAAACCAGAGATGACTGCCTGGTGACCGGAGTTTTTGGTCCATGTACAAAAACAGCTGTTCAAAAATTTCAAGCAGCACATAAAATAAAAGCCGACGGGGTTATTGGGAAACAAGGTCGAGCAATTTTGAACAAATTATTTTAATAAAAACCACTGTTGCTCAGTGGTTTTTATATTTGTTTTGATTGTTTCCATATAACGTCGAACCAACTACTCATCATAATTGCCAAATCCTCACTTTCAATTAATGTTCCGAACACAATTTTATTTTTTAATGAATATAATCTTGATAATTTTTTGATAAATTTTATACTAACCTTCGCAAATCACCTGAACTCATGAGTCGACTTGAAGGTGAATATAAAGACTATAAATCCTTTCGAATAAGGCTCCATTTGAAAGCGGGCGATGATCCCAAAAAATATGAACAACTACTCAATGATTTATACCAAAAAACAAATCATGACTTTGTAAATGATGAGCATTTGAAAAAAGTTGTAAAACTCATGCCACCGAGAACAGATGCCATTACGGACCCTCATAATTGGTTCTTATCGGGAGCTGGAGACAACGCACTTGAGGCCAATATGGCGGCGAGAGCAAGTCGATCGACTCTCAATTCCGCCAAATCGAGTCAACCAAAGCTCATCCATTTTAGAGAACACGCTCAATCATTTCGCAAAGAAATTGTAGCTATTGAAGAATTAAGAAAGATTCTTGCCCTAGACAGAAAACTTTTTAATAAGCGCCTTTTAGAGAAAACAGCGAATGGAGACATCATTCCTTCTAAGGCCATGATTAATATTCTCAGAAAAATTAAACCAACTGACTTTAGCAGTGAAGCGGAATACCTTGCGAAGGTTCGCTCCCAAATCCAAACAATTTTTGGGACATCTGTCGACAACTCAACGATAAAGTCACTTGGGTCTTACTTTGAAAAAGTCAACGCCTTATCTCCCCCATTATTCCTTGCAGAAAGAGTTGCCATTGATCTCAATCAAGCCCAAAAAGGAATCGTTTCTGTCGATTTCACCAGCATTGGCGTCGATAATATTTACGAGCAAATGAAAGGCCTCGCTGAAATTAATCGTAAGTCAAAAAACGGTGATCAAATCTTAGAAAAAAGTTTTT
>CALDKO010000089.1 GCA_937898165.1 uncultured bacterium
TTTTTGCTGAGCAATTTTAGTCCGAGCAAGTGTTTCGTCAAATCGCGCATGTGCAGTAAACGATCCTGTTGCGTGTATAAACAACTGTGTATTAGGTGTTATTTCTGATGATGCGACAGGGGTTATAGTCAGTGGTGGAAGAGAAAAAACAATCTTTGAAATATCAATTACATCCATGAACGATCTGTCTTGTTCAGGAATAATTTGATTTTCTAAATAATCTTGAAACATTTTTTTATCGATCATATTCCCTGTTATTGTCCGTTCGCCGATTACTGAAACACCTGTTGCAACAGATTCTGTTCTGTATGCAATTGGTGAAATCTGCAACAACGATTCTGGTAATATGAAATTTTCAGGAATCTGATTTGCTAAAAATGCAGCGGGATTGGTTCCTTGCATAATTGTCTGGATAGATGTTTTTGCAGCAGTTAATTCAGGTTCGGATAACACAAACTGATCACCTGAAATACCACCGGAAATTTCTGTTGTGGTTCGTGCCAAAATTGATGGAAAGGCAGGAAGCTTTAAATCATCTAATTTAATATTATATTCTGCACCTGGTGCACTGGCGGTAATATCTACTATTGCTGATTTTGGATAATCTTTTGTACCTGCTGGAATAGTAATTGATTTTTTTGTTACAAAAACCTTTTGTGCAGTACTCAATAAATGAGTTCCTGCTGGGATAACGGTCAGTTTTGGATTACTTGAAAATAATTTTACGGTTCCTTTTGCAACTGCAGATACTGTTTGTTTATTAGTAGTAGGAACAACTACAGATTGTTTATCAACGATCTGAGCAGTTTTAAATGCCACCTGTCCAACTGTTGGCTCTGTGTACAATGTAATAGGTGTGTTAATTGGATATACTGATTCGGTAAGTATTACATCAGTGGTTGCTCGTGAAATAAGAGACAGTACTGTTGTTATTAAAACTAATATTGCTACACCGACAAATACCCACATAATTCCCCCTCGTGCAGGTGGACGATTACTATGATTATTCCCAAAAGAATTATTGCCTTGATCAAAAAATGCATCGTTTCTCCTATTTCCAAACTCGCGTGCTAGTGTTGGTGTATATTTTTCTTCCTCAACAGGTTGATGTACTGGTATTACTTTTTTAGGAATCACTTTTTGTGGTGCAGGTGCTGGTGGTATATTTCTCCGTACAGATACATCAGAAACAACCCTTGTTGGTTGCAAAGGTTTTTTTCTTACAATCATATCTTGTCCAACTTTTCTTTGAACCATAATCAAGGTTTACTATTATAACAAATATTATTCAGCCAATGCTGCTACGATAATACGATCTTGGTTTTGTAATGTCCCGACATGATCATTACCAGAATGTAGTACATTCAAAATACTATTACTGTGGACAAAGCCAACCTGTGTTGAGCCGAAAATAACTGGAAAACTCAAAGGATCTGCGCACAGTGTATTCATGAAATAAGAAAGTATTGGATCGTGCTCATCCCCAACCCATATAATCT
>CALDKO010000090.1 GCA_937898165.1 uncultured bacterium
TCAAAATATTTTAGAAAACGCAAACACACGTGGATGGCAGGCAATGTTTTCCAGTATTAACCTAATCTCAAGTTCTTTGCGTAATATTATTGCAATTGTTATTGCGACTGTTTCTCTTATTGCAATTTCACCAGTGGTGCTGGTTATTATTTTAATCGGTGTGTTGCCAACTTATTTTCTAGAAAAGAAAAATGCAGAAATGCAGGCAAAGTTATGGAAAGATAATGCAGAGCGTAGTCGGGAATGGCGCGCAAAAACAGTTCCGGTATATAATAAATCATCATTGATCGAGCTTAAAAACTTTAACCTGGTTGGAATTTTTCTTAAAAAATGGATTGCAGTTATCGGAGGTTTCCACGACAAAGCAAAAGATTTAAATAAAAAATCAGCCTGGAACGAAGTGATTGGAGTAATTTTAGTTACCCTTGCTTACGGAATTGCTTTTGCATTAATTATGTACAAAGTGTACCTCGGCGCATTAATGGTCGGGATACTGGTGTATGTGTTTGCCGTTATTTCACGGTTTCAATCAGCAGTGCAACAATTATTTGAAAGTTTTGGAAGACTAAGTGAGTACAAGAAAAACTTGGATACCCTAATGGATTTATTTGAAATGAAACCACTGGTTGTTTCTGGTGCTTTGTATATTGAATTGGATAACTTCGAATCCCTTGAAATAAAAAATGTATCATTTGCATATCCAGGATCAGAAAAGTTCGTTACTAAAAACTTATCGTTAACTATTACAAAAGGGGACAATCTGGCGATTGTGGGATTAAACGGTGCAGGTAAAACAACGTTAATCAAATTAATCACTCGTGTATACGATCCAACAGAGGGCGAGATTTTATTGAATGGTGTAAACTTAAAAGAATACAATTTGGAATCTTGGAAACGATGTTTAGGAATTCTATTTCAGGATTACTCAACCTACAGCGAGGAATCTATTGCAGAAAATATTATGTTGGGCGATACCACAAAACATGATCAAAAGCTAGTTGAGCAAAGTGCAATGGATTCAACAGCCCATGAATACATTAACGAACTTCCAGAGAAATATGATCAACGTGTAGGAACAGAATTCCGTGGTGGTGTAGAATTATCAAAAGGCCAGAAACAAAAACTGGTGTTGGCTCGAATTTTTTACCGTAACGCACCTATTGTAATTTTAGATGAACCAACTGCAGGTTTGGATCCTGTCTCCTCAGAGATTTTGAAAGCAAAAATTATTCAGGAAAAAACAAAAGGCAAACTTATACTT
>CALDKO010000091.1 GCA_937898165.1 uncultured bacterium
TTTTAAATTTTAAAATAACAATTTTACACTCTAAATATATCATATTTAGAGTGTTTTGTCAATAATCTGGAATTAAGCCTTATTTTATGGTATAATCGTCTCACTTATATGGAAATATTTATACAGGCAGTGATTATTATTGTTATTACAGGGTTTTTTGCGATGTTGGAGGCTGCGTTGTTTACCGTATCCTTATCGCGTGCAAAAGTATTACAATCTCAGAAAAAAGCAGGAGCAGACGCATTAGTTACTGTGAAACAGTCTATGGCACGATCAATTTTTTTGTTAGTGGTGTTTATGAACGTTTCAACAGTATTGGGTAGTATTATTTTAGGAAAACATGCCAGTGAGCAATTTGAAGGTTCTCTCGGACTCATTTCATTTTTGATGACCGCAGGAATTATTTTATTTGGTGAACTTATTCCAAAAAGTATTGGTGATAAACATGCAGAAACGCTTGGTAGATTTTTTGCACCATTCATATTATTAATTACTAAATTGTTTAGCCCAATTGTATGGGTATATGAAAAAGCGATTCATTTTTTAGTAGGGAATCATGTAACACCAGTTTCCGAGGACGATCTACGTATTTTATCTGAAACCAGTCATGCAGAAGGGAATATTGAGCTTGATGAAAAAAATATTATTTTAAATACGTTTCGTATGAATGATGTATTGGCTCGTGATATTATGACACCGCGTACTGTTATTGAAGCATTGGCAGAAGGAAGTACCTTGGAAGAGGCGTTAATCGTTATTGGTGAAAAACCCTATTCACGAATGCCAGTGTATAAGGGAACCATTGATACTATTGTAGGTGTGGTAACATCAAAGGATATTTTACGAGGTTTGGCACGTGATGAACACAAGATATTGATTAGTAAATATATTCAACCATGTACCTATGTACCAGAAACAATGCGTGCGGATCATTTACTAGCACTATTCCAATCAAAGAAAATTCACTGTGCTATTGTTGTTGATGAGTTCAAAGGGACAGCAGGATTTATTACACTTGAAGATGTGCTGGAAGTATTAGTAGGTGAAATTATGGATGAAACCGATGAACACGAAGATCTCCGAAATATTATTAATGCATAAACACTAAAAAATCCAGACATAATTTGTCTGGATTTTGTTTAATGAACTTCTAATGAATTAGATATTGCTTTATTTAGTTTGTTTTCAAGTTGATGCATTTTTTCTATTAATTCACTACGAAGTCTGTATTGGTCGCCTGTCGGTTTCAGATCTTTATCATTAAAAATTTGATCGCGCACAAAGCTATTTTTTAGCTGTGTTACTTCTTTCAAGATTTCTTCTAGGTGAGTTGATCCTAGTTTACTAGCTTGCTCAGCTTGTTTATAAAGATCCTTAATTTTCTTGCGCGTACTTTTTAAGAATACATCGATATCATTTGTTGGCCGTAGCACTAATAGCACCCTGATTACTACATAGACAATGAATAATACAATAGCTCCAGTAATTATTTTTCCCATGTTGTTATTTTTTATATAAATAGCATTATATTACTTCATTGTCAATGAATATGCACATATTGATAATATTGTTCTAATAACGTATATATGTATATATGGTACCTGAATATTACTCTACAAAAGCTATTATTTTAGACACTGACATCGGGTATGATCCAGATGATTTGTTTGCACTACTTTTTCTGTATAAGTTAGCTGGTGAAAATATTAAACTTATTATTACGGCAAATGAAGTAGGTCACAAACGAATACAATTTTTAAAAAACATACTTGATGATATGCACGTAAATAATATATCTATTGTTGAGGGTTCAGATTTAGGATTAGATAAATTTACCGTTGATGACATATTACGAACCTCTAATTTTTCTAAGGAAACTGATGTTACTTCTAAAGTAAAATCAGTCATCGATAATTATAAAGATGTTATCTATATTGGAATAGGTGGTTTTACTAATCTTTCTAAATTTATTGAGCAATACCCTGACGATGCAAAGAAGATGAAAATAGTTGTAATGGGAGGTGCTATTAATTACGAACGTCATGCAGGGTGGGTTGAGTTTAATGTAAAAATTGATACTGAATCAGCCCAGAGGGTATTAGAATCTGGTTGTGATATTAGTTATATAATGGCACAAACAACGCATAATCCAATATATGAAGTTACCAAAGAACATATTTTGTATAAAAAATTACAGGAAAGTAAATTACCAGAACATCAGCTATTGTTGAAACATTTAGACCTGTGGTTTGCAAAAACTGGACATGGAACATCAATGCATGATCCATTAACGGTTGCTGTTGCGTTGGGAATGGAATATGTAACCCTGAATGAATCAAAAGTTATTTTTCAGGATAATCGTTTTAAACTTGATGATAATGGTTATACTATTGCATGGAGTGATCCAGAATCCAAAGCAACAGAATTTATGGACTTTCTTGAAAAAACATTATTCAATGATAAATAAAAAACTTCCTACAAAGAAGTTTTTTATATTGCTATATTTAATAGAACAGGACAATGATCAGATCCCATAAACTCAGGATGGATGGATGAACCTACTACTTTTGATGTTAATATTTTTGATACAAACCAATAATCAATTCTCCAGCCAACATTTCGCGCACGAGCATTTGCAAAATGACTCCACCAACTGTAATGTCCATTGCCAGTTGTAAACATACGAAAAGTATCAACAAACCCTGCTGCATGTATTTTATCAATACCAGCACGTTCTTCGTCAGTAAACCCATGTTCGCCAACGTTTGCCTTTGGGTTAGCAAGATCATCAAACGTATGTGCAACATTCAAATCTCCGCAAAAAATAACCGGTTTTATTTTTTCTAATTCTTTGCAGTATTCTAAAAATGCAGGATCCCAATTTTTATTACGTAAATGTAAACGGCTGAGATCAGGTTTAGAATTTGGTGTATATACATTTACTACAAAACATTTTTTCAATTCAACAGCAATAACACGACCCTCAGTATTTGGATCACCATATTGATCTGTCAGTGTATATTTTTTAATAATATGTTCTGGAAAATCTAACAGTATCTGCATTGGTTTTTCTTTGGTAAATATCGCAGTTCCGCTGTAACCCTTTTTTACCGCTGAATTCCAATACTCATGGTAGTTAGGCAAATCAAGAGGGGATTCATGTTGCATTGCCTTTGTTTCTTGCAAGCAAATAACATCAGGTTCTAACTGTTCAACCATCGGAACAAATAAATTTTTTTTATGAACTGCACGTATTCCATTTACATTCCAAGAAACTAGTTTCATATGAATAACTATAACATGACAGGGTAATGGTAGAGACTTGATTATATCCAATACTCGTGCTATTGTCTGCATGAATTTAAAACCAAAAATATAAGAACATGAGCCAAAAGATTGTTGAAAACGAGTTCCATCAGATTTGGAAACAGGTAGATGAACTATTACCCGAAGCAATGAACAGAAAAAGTGCTGCTGAAGTTGTAAAAACTGAAGGTCTAGCAAATTTAGATGTTTTCTTTAATGAGCACAGAAAAACCGTTAAGGAACTGCTCGACGTTTCCATAAAAAAAATAACACCCGAACAGGAAAGTTATTTAGAAACATTGTATGATGACATCGTTGCGTTAATTGAAAATTGTATCCCAGAAAAAGGAGGCTACAATTGCAAACAAAAAGTAAAATATAAAGAAATCGTTGTTATCTTTATTGCTTGCTTTAAAAAATGGGAAATTTTCTAAAATATAAACCTCGACACATGTCGGGGTTTACCTATAGTTACCTTGACTCATTAGACCATTTTTGCTATTGTCTCATTTCGTGAGTAACCAGTGGGGAAACTGTCAGACTTATGTTGTTCTTTAAAAAACCGAAAACTAGATTACCGTCCTGAATGGCCTGACCAGCCTTTGTTTATGCATCTTAATAAAATTACGTTTTGAAAAACCCTTACCATTTTTGGTAGGGGTTTATTTTTTTCTGAATAATGTGAATAATAATACAAGCTTATCGCCAGGATCACTTCTGATTTCAAACGTATGGTTTTTTTGATCTACTACTTCAAAACCATTTTTTTCAAATAAAGGATTTAATATTTCAGGTGAAAAGAAATAATAGGAAACACCAAATTTTTCATACGGCGATTGATTGTTCATTTTTGGTGTGAAACCTAAAAATCGTGGTGTTTCAGATGAAAGAGTAATTGATAATACATATCCATGTTGTTCGGTAACTCGATACAACTCTGATAGATATTGGTTCCATTGATCAATTTTTAAATGTTGGAGCACACCAATTTCAGTAACTAATGGAAAACTATGATCTGTAAATGGTAGGTCTGTTGCATACCCGTGAACGAATCTAGCTTTTGCCGCATATGCATGGAGTTTGATATCTGCGTTCACTTTATCAACAATGGTGCGAACATAATCTAATCCAATTACACGAAAACCATGTTCAATTAATTTGAACGCCCACACACCGCGACCAGATCCAATGTCCAGTACAATACTATTAGGAGTGATTGCGGGTAACATATCCAATGCTATTTGATGATATGGTGTTTGTGTCCATATATCAGAACCAGTACGATATGCTGTATCAAAATATTGATGTTGAGATTCATGAGTCATTACTACTATTATAGACAACCAGTAGGAATTGTCACGGCATATTTTTTATACTTATTAAATAGTTTGAATATGAAAATAGGGAATACATAGTCAAACGTTGACTTTTATTATTATTTCTGGTACTACTGTTCATAAATAAAAGTATTAACAATGGAAATAAAACAGCAAACAGTGAAAATCTTTGTAATTAATTTTGGAACAGTAGAAAATCCTTGGAATCTGTTCTGTGGTATTGATGAACACCGGGTAGTATTTTTTAAGTACCTTGAAATGTTTTCATTACCTGCACAGGGTTCGATAAACACACAAATTATCTTTTTCCGTAATGGTGAAATAATTAATTCATTGATCCCTTATATCAGTGGGGAACACGGATCGCCATTTCGATTGGAAATTGGAAAAAATCGAATACATACAAAATTTCCAATCTATGAATCATCAAAATTTTTTTCAGGAGATTTTACTGAAGGTGATATTATTGAAATCTATAAAAAAGATTGGGACACGGAAGATAATCCGTTATCATTAATTTCAACCCATCGGTCTGTTGGACACGATTTTCATTTTGTTTTTCATGGTGATGAAATTGCACAAAAAATCGTACAATTTTCAGGTATGACCTATCGTGACCTTTCAGATAAAAAAGTTATTTTTGAAAATAAGCCTGGTGAATCTAAAAGATACATTTCGCATTTTTAAAAACAAATAAACAAAAACAGAACATACGTGTTCTGTTTTTTATTTTATAAAAATTATTTCCCATGAAATTTTTTGTGAACCTCGCGAAGCTGTTTATCAGTTACGTGGGTATAGACCTGTGTGGTTGCAATGTTAGCATGTCCCAACATTACCTGGACCGATCGAATGTCAGCACCGTTTGATAATAAATCTGTTGCAAAACTGTGACGCAACACGTGCGGCGTCACGCGCTTTGAAATTCCTGCAACAGTTGCATAATGTTTCACAATCCGTTCAATAGATCGTGGTGTCAGTCGCATGTCGGCAGATGATTTTGCTGATACATTTACAAACATTGGTTCTGCAAAATCTTTGCGAACACTCAAATATTTTTTAATTGCATCACGCGCGCGGTCTGAAATAAATACGACGCGGACCTTGTCACCTTTTCCTCGAATTGAAAATTCATCTTTACTTAAATCTAATCCTCGGTTAAGGGAACATAATTCTGACAGACGAAGTCCAGTAGAAAAAAATAATTCGAGCAGTGCGCGGTCACGATAACGAACAATATTTCTTTCACTTTGTTTTTTTTCAGACTCTGGTTTTGTCAGATTTTCCATCATTGGCGCTTCCAGGAATCTTTTTAGTTCATCGCCTGACAATGGATCAATATCACGTGATCCAGTTTTGGCTAGTTCTATCGCATCTGGGGTGAGTGCCTCAATGCCACGTTTTCGTAAATATTTTAAAAATGAACGTAGTGCAATGAGATAATAATTTTGCGTTGCCTTTTTCATGGTGCCTTGTGATTGACCTTTTACTTTCACGCCCTTGGAACGGTTCAGATGTAATCTGAACTCTCTTAAAATATTTTCATTAATATCTGAAACATGTTGAATTTTTCCAAACTCAAAAAAAACATCCAAGTAATGTTCGTAATTACGAACAGTGTTTAATGCACGTCCACGTTCGATTTCAACATATTCTAAAAATTGTCTTTTGAGGTCTGCAATAGTCATATTGTTTTTTCATTATATCACAATTTGGCATGCTAAAAATTTATGAGAAATTTGGTGTCATGGTATACTGTTAACAATATGATGCCTTCTGCAGCAAAACAACAGCAACAAATTGTTTCAAAAAATGGAACAACTACGACCACTACGACGGTGACAACTAACCAGTCTAATTTTGATAATGCAAAATTTACACAGGCAGAACTGGGAAGTCGTAGTTTTGCGCGAACTGTGGAGAAAAATATATCAGACATGAATAGGAAAAAAGGTGAAGCATCAAGTATTCCACTTTCAGAAATCACACCACACGAGGTTTCACATATTCCGGATGATCTTACGTTTGGATCAACATCTGATGCAAATCAACTACCTCAGACTGTAACAGATATATTAGCGTTTCACGGGATTGTATTTACCGAAGGCGATCGTGTGATTCATATTCCTGGTGCAAAATATTTCAGTATTTCAAAAATGGAAGGCGAGCTCAAAACATATAGAACGTTTTCACTTGATGAAGATATTACGCCACCTGAACCAGAACCAACCGCTGAATCTATTATTGAAGATACCTCTGAAACAGAAATACCAGTTTCTGTAGTTTCAGAAAGTCCACAATCAGTCCAAGGTGATACATTATCAATTAGTCCTACTGTTTCACAAGACATTCCATTAACCGCTTCACAAGGTATACCGACTAATACTTTGGGAACTATCAATGTTTCACAACCAATAGAAACATCAATCAGTCAGCCAACTGTTCCAGAAAATTTCATGTCACAGTTTGCTTCGGATCAGTCGTCTTCACCTGAACATTCTGAACCTGAACAAAAAACAGTGAATGTTCCCATTACAGAAATTCCTTCGACTGTCCAAATTCCAATTGTTTCACAGGAATCAATTCCTGCTGAAATTGTAAAATCAGAAGCAGTAGCATTGTCATCACAGAAACAGCTGGAGCTTGCGCGTACTGCGTCCAACCGTGAGCGTGATGCATATTATGCGAATCGTTACATTAATTCAATCAGTGGAACAATCACAGAACTATTTGGAAGTAATAAATTAATCCAATCAGAATTATTTAAGACTGTTCAAGATTATGATACTGCACGCAGAGGTGTCTTGGTAGAAATGGGTAGCATGAAAAAAACGTTTCATGAGGTAGTCAGTTGGGTGAAACAGGAACAAATTGAAATTGCTCATTTATTCTCGCACCAGAAGAGTCAATTGTTTATGAAATTTGCAAAAGTGTTTCACTTGTCAGTACCAAGTATAATCGAAACACGAACAGGTGCGGCTCCAATGGTTTCACAGACATCAGTATCAGTAATGAGTCAGAAATTAGGATTAGCACCACACACAGAAACAGGCCCAGCATGGAATTATTTATTTAGCGTAGAACGTCCTGTAAAATTAGATTTTACAAAGACGGTACCGTCAACAGTTACGATTAACACAGTCCCGTTAGATAATCCTACTGTATCGAATATCTCTACGTCCCAAACTAGTACTGTTACTGTGGAGCAATCTAAAAAAGTTGATCGTGCAAAACTTTATAATAAACTTCACGATGTTGCTGCGTCTGTCTGGCTAATTAATAAAGAGGATAAATTACCCACAGTCCCAGTTTCCGAAGAAGTAATAAAAGAACCTATTGTTTCAGAGCAAATAGTTCCAGAAGAAAAACAAAAACCTGTTTCACGGCCAATGGCTGCTATCAGCTTCCAACCAGAACCAGATGATGAGCCAGCTGTCGATTTGAACTCGCCCATGAAACAACACCCCGAAGAATTATTTATTTAATCATATTTATATTATGGATGCATCAACATTTCGTTCTACGATTATTGAAGAGTTTGAATTACAAAATTTACCAGCAGATGAACAATCTGATTATGTGAACCAGATTGGGGAGTTGGTATTGCAGGGGGTGATTATTAAATCACTGTCGGCAATGGATACCAATCATGCAGCAGAATTAGATCAAATTATTGATCAAGGGAAAGAGGCTCATGAAATTATGCATTATTTGGAATCAACTATTCCAGGATTTGCGGATTTAGTTCGTGATGAAATACAAGCAATTAAATTAGATTTAAAAACAGGTATGGGTCAGGTTTAGTTTTATTAAAAAACACTCAAATATGTTGGGTGTTTTTTAGTAAAAATCCAATCACTGAAAATAGTGATTGGATGGATTTGATGATTCTGACTTCCTATATTTTTCTGATACCAGTGTACCACACATAAAAAATAAGTTCCTTTCAGGGTACTTGACTATTTTTTTGGATAGGCTACACTGGAGGTAGGGTTTTTATGTTCCTAGACTTTAGGGTTTGGTCAGTCTGCAATGGACTGACCAATTTTTTTACCTATTGACTTATTTTTTTTAAATAGTACCCTTGGTAGTGAACTCTATTGATTACTGAAAAGTAATTGGGTTTTCATAGTTTTATGGTTTTTGGGCCCAGCGAGCTTCTTGTTCGTTGGGTTTTTATTTGACTCATATTTTGTTTCTTTATATAATAGGTGTAATCCCCACATTCTTAAATAGTTAGTTTAGTAGGCACCACGTTATATACGTGGTGTTTTTTGTTTTTAATTTTGGAACCGTCACACACAGTGCTATACTCATACACATGAACGAAACTCTTCCAAAAATGAAAAACGAATTTTCTTATCTACAAGATCTTAACCCAGAACAACAGAGAGCAGTACTGCACACCAACGGACCACTATTAATTGTTGCTGGTGCAGGAACTGGTAAAACCAAAACATTAACGTATCGTATACTTCATTTAATTAATAACGGTATTTCTGCTGAACATATTTTAGCAATTACATTTACCAATAAAGCAGCTGCAGAAATGCGCGAACGTCTACATAACATGTTAGGCGAGCATCGATTAATGCCAATGATGAAAACCTTCCATGGGCTGGGCGTGTATATTTTACGAACATTTTATCAAGAGGCAAAATTGCGTAAAGAATTTGTGATCATGGATACGACTGACACCACACGATTGATAAAGGACTGTATGGAGGAATTATCGATCGACCCAAAACAATATGATCCACGTACTATTAAAACAATTATCAGCAATGCAAAAAATGCAGGTAAAAATATTTTTGATTTTGAGGCAGACATTTATAACCCAGTAACTGATAATGCGGTTAAAATTTGGCGATTATATGAACAAAAAAAACAAGCTGAACATGCACTTGATTTTGATGATCTATTAGTAAAAACAAAAGAACTACTGGAAACCAATGTTGAAGTCAGGACTAAACTACAGAATAAATTTAAATACGTACATATTGATGAGTATCAGGATACCAACGAAATCCAATACCAGGTTGCAAAGATATTGGCGGGTACAGCACATAACATTTGTGCTGTAGGGGATACTGATCAAAACATTTACAGTTGGCGTGGGGCAAATATTAAAAACATGTTGAATTTCGAGCGTGATTTTCCAGGAACAGTAACTATATTATTGGAACAAAATTATCGATCAACAAAAAATATTTTATCTGTTGCTGATGCGATTATTACTAAAAATACCAGTCGTATTGATAAGACATTGCGTACAGAAAAACATGACGGAGAATCAGTAACTGTATTTGTAGGACTGAATGAAGGTCACGAAGCACGACTGGTAGCCAGTGAAATAAAAGATTTGATTAGTGGTGGAATTCCAGCTACAGAGATTGCAATATTGTTCAGAACTCACTTTCAATCACGAGCATTAGAAGAGGCGTGCCTGCATGCAGAAATTCCGTATCAGGTATTAGGTGTGAAATTCTTTGAACGAAAAGAAATCAAGGATCTGGTATCTTATATTCGTGCATCGGTAAATCCTGATAGTTTGTCAGACATAAAACGCGTCATTAATGAACCAAAGCGCGGTATTGGAAAAGTTGCACTGGCAAAGATTTTTTCAGGTCAGGCTGCTGATTTATCAGGTGCAGCAGGCGGTGGTTATCGAGATTTTCAAAATATTCTACATGATATTAGAAAAATATGTTCTGAAAAAATTCCATCAGAGGTAGTTCGTTATGCAATTCATCGATCTGGAATGTTTACGGTGTACAGTAATGGATCAGCAGATGAACGCGAACGATTGGAAACGATGGAGGAATTGGTAACGTATGCATTACGTTATGATGATTTTCCAATTAGTGAGGGACTACTGCAGATGCTTGAGGATATCTCACTACTCTCAGAACAGGACAATATTCGCGATGATCGTCCTGCGGTTCGTTTGATGACTGTACATGCTGCAAAGGGGCTCGAATTTGATTATGTATTTGTAACCGGAATGGAACAGGGATTATTCCCACATGCAGGTTATGATCAGAAAAAAGGTAAAGAGGAACAAGAGGAAGAGCGTAGATTGTTTTATGTGGCGGTAACCCGTGCGCGGGAGCGATTATACCTGTCTCATGCATATGCGCGAACAGTGTATGGTCAGCAGAATTTCAATGCACCAAGTGAATTTTTGTCAGATATCCCAGGAACACTTTTGGATTATCCAGATACTGGTGATATTCCTGATGAACCATTAAAAACGGTATATTTAGAATGGTAAACAAAAACAACTCAGAATGAGTTGTTTTTGTTTTATGTGCGGCGTAAGAGAATCGAACTCTTGCCCACTGCTTGGAAGGCAGTTATTCTACCACTAAACTAACACCGCAATAAGGTTATCATATCAGATTTTGTATTTTTATCAAGTATCAGGGATATATAAAAATCCCTTGCATATTTGATAATGCAAGGGACCCAATTATTAAATTGACCTGAATGAAAACTTTTGTGAGTATAACCTATCTATAATTAATGTCAATAATATAAAAACCCCTACAAAGCAGGGGTTCCGGCTAACCAGGCCGTCTCTATAAAAAAAGATTTCTACCAAAGTATAGGATAATCAATTAAATAGGTCAATATGGCAACATAAAACCACCGGTCTCGACGGTGGTTTATATGAAAGACTATTTAACTGCGTCTTTAAAAGCTTTAGCAGCTCGGAATTTTGGAACCGTAGTTGCAGCAACTTTTACTTGTTCTCCAGTTTTTGGATTGCGCGCCATTCGTGCAGGGCGAGCTTTTGCAGAGAAGATTCCAAGTCCAGCCAATGATACTTCTTCACCTTTTTTCAAAGTTGAAATGATAGCATCGATAATTGATTGTACTACTTCTTCTGATTGAACTTTTGTCCCACCAATTTTTTCGTGGATCATTTCTGCAAGTGCTTGTTTATTCATAGGGCTAAAAGAGTGAACCGCTATCAATGCATTGATAGGCAATTCGATTACATAATAATGCTCTAGAGCCTCTGAAAATCCTAGTTGAGTAGAATTTTCGAAAGACCCTTATAGTATAGGCTATTTTCCATACATAAGGAAATATTGACAAATCCTATTAAATAATTATAATTTTATATTCGCGAATATATTTGCAAACTCGCAGTTCGTATTTTTTTAGTATTTGCATTCGCGAATATGCGAATAATACAAAGAGTATTAGCATTCGTATTCCGAGGTCTAATCTATAATCACAAAATAATTTAACAAACAACTTA
>CALDKO010000092.1 GCA_937898165.1 uncultured bacterium
TCGACTATTTCCATATATTCCATGAGTAACACGATAGGCTACCGAAAACACCGGTTGCGGTTTTTCAAAAATATAATCACCAACCCTAATTGGTTCGTTTTTCCAACGCATCGATAGTATTAATCGAAACCATTTTTCAGAACGAATAACACCCTGACTTTCTAATACTGTTCCTAAATCTTTCGTAGTCATACCTGAATAGACAGTAATCAAAGTATCTTTCTGAAAATTACTTGGGGCTTTAGAGAAATAAGCAATTACCAATAATGCACAGAACGCAAACACTGCAAGTGTAATAAAAATATAATGAAACAACCCTGAATTATTTTTCTGGGTTGTTTCTATTATTTGTGATTCTGGTGATAATATATCTGGTTCCATGTTATTAAATAGGAAGATTTGCAGGAGGTTCAGCTTTCTGGGCTTGAATTCGTTCAAAAGATCCAGTGGTTGATACACGTCCTGGGAAATGGAATATTGTCGCAAGTTCCTCTGTATTAAGGGTAAAGATTTTTTTCTTTTCCATTAACCCTTCATAGAAAAATGATCGATGAATATACTGTTTGAACATTTTTTTAAGATCTTCATTTTTTCGCATATTATCTAAATCTTGCCATGGGTATTTATATCCAACACCAACAGCTTTAAATGAATTTAAATGCTGGGAATTAAATTGTTTGAAAGCAGTTTTTACTGCACCCATTCGTTTTTTATCATTTTCTTGTTTTGCAATATATAATACACGAATACCTACATCAAAACCTGGTTTTCGAATACTTCGCTCTATTGCATCTACTGTTTCCTGATCTGCTGGAGATAAATTTTTATAACCTCCAACTTTTTTTGCTTTTTCTCCTTCACCAATAACAGTATTACTATGTTCTTTGATAAGATTATCAACAAATTCTCTACCCTGTTTCACCCATTCCAAATCTTCACCTTTTGTATTTTTGTATCGTTTTGTTGCTTGTCGAACTACAATTTGCATCCATAATTGTTCATTTCGTTTTAATGAACCTAATGCTTCAATCAATGGTGTAATTGGATCAATTTTTTGCTCTTCCTCGAGTGATAAAGATTTCGTATCCAATCCATAATCTAAATACGTTTTAATTGGAATTGGGTCATCTTTAGTTAAATGAAACTCAGCAGCATCAAGCACCCAACCATTATCTGGTTTCCATTCTGGAACATAGCGTGTGTAATCATCTACTACGCTTACTTCTGCTCCTGGATATTGTGAATAAATTAATGCTTCTAGTGTATCTTTATTTTTCTTTTGAGTTCTAATAAAAAAATACACATTACCTTCTATAGAAACAATTTCAAGTGATGAAAATGCCGAAACAAATTCACCTTTCCACCATTTTTTAAACCAATCATCATCTGGTGTCCCCTGTTCAAGCCCTGAAAATATAATTTCCATTGCCTGAGGAATTTTATGCACATTTCGTGGAACTTTAATTTCAAGCATAATCCAATCCATTTTAAGTAATGTCTCTTTTTCAAGAATATCAAGCCAGATCTTTTTTCCAATTGTAAAACAAACAACAGGTACCCAAATAATTGCTGTTTTTATCAGCAATGGAATTATAAAATCTGTTAATACTTGGATAATAAACTCAACCATATTGATGCCAGTATATCACAAAACAAATCAACAAAAAACCACCCATTGGGTAGTTTTATGCAGCTGTATATAATCCGTCTTTGTTTTTCTTGAAATATTTTGGATTTTGAAGATTTACTAAAATAGTGTTTTTCTTCAAGTATCGTTCTTTCATTACTTTTTCAACTACGTCTTCTTTACTCATTGGCCCTTCTGCTTTTAAAATATCAGCGATCACATCTCGGACAACGCCAGTTTTGTAACCCCATTCTTTTAATGCGTATACACCTCGTCCAACCAATACAAATCGATCATCCTTGATTAATTCGTTATGACAAGTTGCAATATGAGTTTTTTTACCAAATGTTTTGTTGATTCCCGCAGCAACTTCTCGAAAATGCATTGGTGAACCGTGGCGACGCATAACCAAATATGCATAATCTTTTACTCCACGAGTTTTTACGTTTGGAGAACTAGCTCGTCCCCATTCACCAAGTTTGTTTGATGACAATGTTTTTGAAACAGACAACCATCGTTTAACCATAGCGGCATCAACTTTGTGAGTTGTAATTTCACATACACCATCATGACACATAATACGATCGATAATTTCATTTTCAGAAACTAAATCATGCTCTGCAAGTCCTCCATGAATATCAATCAATGCTTTGTGAACACGATCAGCAACATGAGTATCTACGATCCATCGTTTTTTGTAAGTATGATCCTCTTTTGCTTCTTTAAAATCATCACCAAGTACAAGATATAATCCAACATGATTTTGAGTCACCTTATCATTAGCAATCATTGGCAATAGATCATCTTCTGCAACAATACCACCAAGATTATGGATAACTTGTTTTAATTCCTTAAAGATTTCTTCAGCTTCTGCAAAGCTATCTGATTTTTTAATTGCATTTAATGCAAAATTTTCAATTTGACGAACACGTTCTCGCGTAATGCCATATCGTTGACCGATTGCTTCGAGTGTCATTTGTTCACCATCATTTTCCAAACCGAAACGGTTAATAACCACTTGTTGAGCTCGATCTTGGAGATGCTTCAAGAGTTTTTTAGTCGTCTGTTTCGGTTTAAAATTTACGGATACTTTTCCCATATTATTCAAAGAGAGTTATTATAAAAACGGATAATAAATATATAACATAAAGTCATCGTGCGGGATTACTCTTGTTGTTAAAATATAGTATCACAGGCCCAAATAAAAGTCAAATACCTAAGAGTACTTATAAATCAATATATTTTGACAACTGTAAAGGACATACTGTCCAATAATTGAATATTTTGTCCTTTATTTCTTTTTCAAGATTTTTTTCAAATACTTACCTGTGTGGCTGCCTGGATTATTTGAAATATCTTAGATCGGAAGAGC
>CALDKO010000093.1 GCA_937898165.1 uncultured bacterium
CCTGATACAGGTGGTATTGTACTCGACTACTTAACAGGAACACTAATATCTTTGGAGTTATATGATAGATACTACATTTCAGAAGAACCATTAATGCGTTTGAATGATGAAAATTCTGCATCAGATTCTGCATCAGAAAATTCTGCATCAGATTATGACTCGGAAACATCGGAAAAATCGGAAAAATCGGAAAAATCGGAAAAATCGGAAACATCGGAAAAATCGGAAAAATCGGAAAAATCGGAAAAATCGGAAAAATCCGATCCAGAAGAAATACATGAAACTTATGAAATCGACGAAACAGTAAAACCCAATGTATCAGTGTACCATGTAAGTAAACTCAAAGACTACAAATATACTATAGTTGGCGATGAAGGCGAATGCACTGTTGTTCGTAAGAATCGTAAATTACATTACAGATTCAAAGCAGAATGGATAGAAAATTACCGTGATCCTGAAATAGGAAAAATACCGTTCCATACTCATTACTTTAATTTGGAAGTTCGTAAACTTGTAGGATGGAAAGAAAAACGCTACGGTGAATTAACTTTTACCGATGGAGATCGCAGTTATAGTTATTTTTACACTGATGGTAAGTTGAATGGCACATACGAGTTTGACAACTGGATGCGCGCTACTTATGTAGATGGACTCTTGCACGGCGAATTTAAAGTACTAATCGGGAATAAATTTGTAACCGGTACATATTGTCATGGAATGTTGCACGGAGAACGTATAGTTAAAAATAAAGATGGTAGTATTGCAGAAATGGAAAATTATTCATATGGCGTATTGCATGGATTATGGGCGCGTTATAACGCACCAGATACGATAAAATGTACGTATGTATTCGGTGTAATAGATGGAGAACATTGTACATATCATATTTACTCCAACGACATAAGTAAAAAAAGAAAGTACGTTTTAGGTAAGCTACACGGTCCAACTGAAACGTTCTATGAAAATGGACGACTCGCTTCCCGAACTAATTATGTTAATAATCACGCCATCGGGTGTTATGAAGAATTTTATGAAAATGGGTCGCCTAAAAAAATTGGTTATGTGGATTCTGATGGAAAATTAATTATTACACGTGAGTGGTTTAATAGTGGTAATATAAAATATGAAGCAGTTAATGTGGGAGATTCCGTGCTGCATATTAGTTATAGGGATAATAATGCAATCAAAAATACATACACTACTGTCAATAATGTCATGCATGGAAAAAGATATGAATACGAGAACTATGGCGACGATGCTGATGAAAAATCTATAGAATGGTCAGGTTCATACAAGAATGGTTTATTAGACGGTATAGCAATTGAAGGATACGATGATAGGATCATACAATGTACATTTGTTGAGGGTAAAATAAATGGTGAATTTATAGTCTCATACTATAATAATAAAATTATCTGTACTGAAACTCAATCTGCGCGAATATACGACAATTTACTATATGGATCATGGGAACTTGGTCAGTTATCATATGATAGTATTACTGGTCGTTTTTGCGACGGTCAACGTCTAATAAAGCGATGCGCAAAAAATGCTACTTTTGAAATTACAGAAATACTGGACATAATAAATTCATCAATAATTTTGGAAAATTGATATTTTTTTTATATAGGATGGAAGCTATAAGCGCTTTACTTGGACCTGATACTGGCAGTATAGTAATTGCTTATCTGTCCGATACCC